>NZ_MUNH01000188.1:0-26198 GCF_002154615.1 Streptomyces recifensis | reverse complement strand
TCTCGCTGCGGCAGCTCGCCGATGCCGCCGGGGTGTCGAATCCGTACCTGAGCCAGATCGAGCGCGGGCTGCGCAAGCCAAGCGCGGAGGTGTTGCAGCAGGTCGCCAAGGCGCTGCGGATCTCCGCCGAGACGCTGTACGTCCGCGCGGGCATCCTCGACGCCGAGCGGGACCGGGACGAGGTGGAGACGCGCGCCGTCATCCTCGCCGACCCCTCGCTCAACGAACGGCAGAAGCAGGTCCTGCTCCAGATCTACGAGTCCTTCCGCAAGGAGAACGGACTCGGAGGCGAAGGCCCCGTACGACCCGAGGAGTCCGACGGTACGGAAGCGCAGCCCAGCGACACCCCCGGCAATGATGCCGGTCCGCGGCGGACGGCCGGATGAAGCCGGACCAGGGCTCCGGCCACCGCACGCGGACCACACCTACCTCAGCCGAACGCGAATCCGGGAGGACCTTCACCATGGCCATCACCGACGACCTGCGCAAGACCTTCAGCGACCCGACTCCGCTCTACTTCGCCGCCGGTACCGCCGATCTCGCCATCCGGCAGGTCCGTAAGGTGCCCTCGCTGGTCGAGCAGCTGCGCGCCCAGGCCCCGGCCCGGATCGAGCAGGTCCGCGGGACCGACCCCAAGGTCGTGCAGGAGCGGGCCACCGCCCGCGCCAAGGAGGCGCAGGAGACCATCCAGACCAAGGTCAACGGCTTCATCGGCAGCCTCGACGTCGACCTGAAGAAGGTCGGCGAGCAGGCCCAGGACCTCGCCCTGCGCGGCGTCGGCGTGGCCGCCGAGTACGCCGTCAAGGCGCGTGAGGCGTACGAGAAGGTCGCCGAGCACGGCGAGCAGGCCGTGAAGACCTGGCGCGGCGACGCCGCCGAGGAGATCGAGGAGCTCGCCATCGCGGTCGAGGGCCAGCCCGAGCCGGGCGTGGTCAAGGAGACCCCCAAGCCGGCCGCCGGTGCCGCCGGTCCGGCCGTCGCCAAGCCGGACCCGGCCGCCGCGAACGAGCCCGGCGCGCAGAAGCCGGCTCCGGCCGCCGCCCGCAAGGGTCCTCAGCCGAAGAAGCCGACCCCGCCGGCCAAGTGACGGCGGATGGAGTGTGACGTACGGGCCGGGCACCATCAGGGTGCCCGGCCCGTTCTGCGGGTACCGTGACGGCAGCGATTCAGAAGGCAAGGAGCGGTGGGCAACATGCTGATGCTGGGCTTCGCGGGGTTCATGGGACTCCTGAAGATCGTCCTCATGGCACTGGCCGCGTTCGCACTCTTCGACGCGGCCTTCCGGCGTGAGGACGCGTTCCGCGCGGCGGGCAAGCAGACCAAGGTCTTCTGGCTGGTCATCCTGGGCATCGCCCTGGTGGTCAGCTACCTCTTCTCGATCCTGTCCATCCTGCCGGCCGCGGGCGCCGTCGCCAGCATCGTCTACCTCGTCGACGTCCGCCCCGCGGTCAGGGCCCTCACCGGCGGCAACCGCGGCGGCTGGGGCCGGGGCAAGGGCCGGGGCGGCAGCAGCAGCGACGGCCCGTACGGCCCGTACAACGGCGGCCGCTGACGGCCCCGCCGGGTCGGCCCGGCGCTTCCGCCCGCGGCCGGCCGGGTGCGCTGACGGCTCCGCCGGGCGGGGGCGAGCGCCGAGTGTCCGGCGGGGGCTGAGTTCCCGCTCGCGCCGGGGTGGACGAGCGGGCCGCCCGGGTTGGTGCTGAGCGGCGCGAGCGGGGCTTGGCCGCGTGGACGCAGGGGCGGCGGGCGCCGCCCCTGCCCGTGCAGCTTCTACGCCACCCGGTCCAGCAGGACCACCGCGACGTCGTCCGTCAGTTCGTCGCCGTTCAGGTGGCGGACTTCGCTGACCGCGGCCCGGAGCAGCTCCTCTCCGCGCAAGCCCTCGGAGAGCTGGCGGTGGATCATGTCGAGCATGCCGTCCTGGCCGAGGCGGGGGCCGCCGGGGGAGGTGCGGCCTTCTATGAGGCCGTCGGTGTAGAGCATGAGGCTCCACTCGGCGCCCAGCTCGACCTGGGTGCGCGGCCAGCGGGCGCCGGGGAGGAGCCCGAGGGCGGGGCCGTTGTTGTCGAAGGGGAGCAGGCGGGGGACCGGGGTCGCGCCGGGACGGATCAGCAGCGGGGCGGGGTGCCCGGCGAGGCAGAGGCCCGCGCGGCGGCCGTCGGGCGCGATGTCCACCGTGCAGAGGGTCGCGAAGATCTCCTCGTCCGAGCGCTCGTGCTCCAGCACCTCCTGCAGCGTGCCCAGCAGCTCGTCCCCGCACAGCCCGGCCAGGGTCAGCGCCCGCCAGGCGATCCGCAGCTCCACGCCGAGCGCGGCCTCGTCCGGGCCGTGGCCGCATACGTCGCCGATCATGGCGTGCACGGTGCCGTCCGGGGTGCGGACCGCGTCGTAGAAGTCACCGCCGAGCAGTGCGCGCGAGCGGCCGGGGCGGTAGCGGGCGGCGAACCGCAGCGCGGCGCCCTCCAGCAGCGGCGTCGGCAGCAGCCCGCGCTCCAGGCGCCGGTTCTCCTGCGCGCGCAGCCGGCCCTCCGCCAGCCGCCGCTCGGCGGTGTCGGAACGCTTGCGCTCCACGGCGTACCGGATCGCCCGGCTCAGCAGCCGGCTGTCCAGCTCGTCGCGGAAGAGATAGTCCTGGGCGCCTACGCGCACGGCCTCCGCGCCGCGCTCGGCGTCGCCGGAGGCGGTCAGCGCGATCACGGCGTGCCGCGGCGCCAGCTCCAGCACCTGACGGAGCACGGCCAGCTCGTCGCCGTCCTCGGTGTCGGCGCAGCCGGCGGCCGGGAGGGCGAGGTCGAGCAGGATGCAGTTGACGTCGGGGGTGAGCAGCCGCCCCGCCTCGGTGAGGTTGCGGGCGGTACGTACGCGGATCGGCCGGCCGGCCGAGTCCCGCAGCTCGGGGACGAGCGCGCCGGACGGGTCGTCCTCCACGAGGAGCACGGTGAGCGCCGCGCCGAGGGCGGCGGTGTCACGGTGCGCCTCTTCGGTGAGGGCTACGGCCGAGACCTGCGCCGGACCGCACTCGGCGGCCGGGACTGCTCTCTGCCGCGGTACGGGTACGGGCATGTCCTGGTTTCCTTCCCTCCCCCCGAGGGCACGGCGGCGCCGAGGGTCCTCGTAACGCCGTCGGGTGACCCTAACGGCATCGGCCGCTCCGATGGAATGGGGCGCGCGGCGTCCGTATCGCGTAGACCGCCGTCATATGCCCTGTCCCGTACGGCAGTTGAGCGGGGCCGGCGGGGGCGTGGGATGACGAAGCTCACTTGGTTCCCGGCCGCCCGCGTGCCGTTGGTCACAGGATGGGGCGGGGTGTGGTGCCGGTCACGCGTCCGGGCGTACGACCCCCAGGATCGGCATGGTGCCCGCGCCCGCGACGGTGACCGTACGGCCCGGTCGCGGGGCGTGGATTATCTTGCCGTCGCCCACGTACATCCCGACGTGGGTGGCGTCGGCGAAGTAGATGATCAGGTCCCCCGGGCGCATCTCGGTCACGTTCACGTGGCTGAGCTGCCTCCACTGCTCCTGGGAGGTGCGCGGGATCGGCGTGCCCGCGTCGGCCCATGCCTGGGAGGTCAGGCCGGAGCAGTCGAAGGAGTCGGGGCCCTCGGCTCCCCAGACGTACGGCTTGCCGAGCTGGGCGGTGGCGAAGGCGACGGCCCGGGCCGCGGCGGAGGTGGCGGTGGCGCCCGCCGTGGTGGCCTTCTTCTTCAGGACACCGGTGTGCAGCCAGGCGGTCTGCGCCTTGCGGGCGGCCTGCCGCTCCAGCTCGGCCAGCCGTTCCTTCTCCTTCTTCTCCAGCCGCGACTCGAGCGTCTCGGCGTCCTTGATCCGTGCCTGGACCGTTTTCCGGGCGGCGGCCTTGTCCTTGCGGTCCCGCTCCAGCTTCTTCCAGCGCGCGGCCGCGTCGTCGGTGTCCCGCTTCAGCTCCCGCTCGACGCGGTCCGTCTCGGCGATCAGTTTTTTGGTGGCCCGTGCGCCGTTCAGCAGGGTGCCGGCGCCGTCCGCGAAGCGCTCCGGGTTGTCGCTGAGCAGGAACCGCGCCATCGGCGGCATCCCGCTGTCCCGGTACTGGGCCCGCGCGGCGGCGCCTGCCTGGTCCTTCAGCTCGGCCAGCTTCCTCCGGGCGGTGTCGGTCCGCTTCTCCAGCCGGGCGAGCTGGACGGACTGCTTCCGCGTCTTCTCCTCGGCCGCGTTGTAGGCGTCGGTGGCGACGGCCGCGTCGTGGTACAGCCCGTCGAGCCGCGCGCGGACCTTCTCCAGTTCGGCGTCGGGTACGGGGGCCGGCGTGACGGCGGGTGCGGGAGTCGCGCTCGCGGACGGCGCCGGGGTGGGGTCGGCAGGTCCCGCCGGTGCCGATGCGAACGCCGTACCCGGCACCGCCAGTACGGTCACCGCGCACACCACGGTCACGGCGGCGGCGAGCAGCCCGCGCTTGCCCCTACCCATAACGTCCCCCCAAGCTGATTTACCGTCAGTAACTTACGGTCCGTCCGCAGGATCGTGCCACGATCCCGCGCGAAGTGACAGAGGTCGTACGAAGTCGTACATCCCCCGGCGCCCCACGCCTCCCCGCGATCTTCCCGCCCGTCTGACGTGCCGGACCCGGAGATCGTTCCCCCCGGATCCCGGATTCCTGGTGATTCCCTCGAACAGGTGAACAGCGTCAGGTGAACCGGTGTCAGCGCGGCGCCAACGCCTCCCACGCCAGCGTCACTTCCCCCTGCCGCCAGCGCGCCGGCCCGTCCGTCACCGGCCAGTCGGCCCGGAGATCCCGGACCGTTCGCAGCCAGCGCTGGCGGGCACCGTAGGAGGCGTAGGGCGCGGCGGCGGCCCAGGCGCGGTCGAAGTCGCGCAGGAAGGCGTGCACCGGCTCGCCCGGCACATTGCGGTGGATCAGCGCCTTCGGCAGCCGTTCGGCCAGGTCGGAGGGGCGCTCCAGGGAGCCGAGCCGGGTGGCGAAGGTGACCGTGCGCGGCCCCTCGGGGCCGAGCGCGACCCAGACGTGCCGCCGTCCGATCTCGTCGCAGGTGCCCTCCACCAGCAGCCCGCCGCGCGAGCCGTCACCCGCCGGGGCCAGCCGTGCGCACAGCCCCCGCCACACGGCCGCGACCTGCTCCTCGTCGTACTGTCGCAGCACATTGGCGGCCCGGATCAGCAGGGGCCGGCCGGGCACCGGGATCTCGAAGCCGCCGTGCCGGAAGGTGAGCCCCTCGCGCTCGTACGGCTTCGCCGCCGCGACCCGCTCCGGCTCGATCTCGACACCGACCACGCGCGCGTGCGGGGCGACCGTGCGGAGCCTGCCGAGCAGCTCGACGGCGGTCCAGGGCGCGGCTCCGTATCCGAGGTCGACGGCCAGCGGATCGGTCGCGCGCAGCAGCTCGGCGCCGTGCGTGGCCGCGATCCAGCGGTCCATGCGGCGCAGCCGGTTGGGGTTGGTCGTCCCGCGCGTCACCGTGCCTACGGGGCGGGTCGTGCGGGATGCCATGTCTATGAGGGTAAGCGGGCGGCGTGACGCCCTCGGGCCGAACGGTTGAGCGAGTGCGGGTCATGATTGGGTAAAACCGCTTGATCGGGAAATGGGAAGAACCCCCTCCGCTGTTGCACCCCTCGGAGGACTCGGACGGTCCTCCGGCAGGCATGCCCGAGCGAGGAGGAAGCCCCAGTGAGCCAGTACGTCAGCAGGCTCGGGCGTCGCTCCCCGGCGACCGCCCCGCGGCTGAGGCTGCACCGCAGGCCACGCCGGGTCGCCATGCTCTCCGTGCACACCTCGCCGCTCCACCAGCCCGGCACCGGCGACGCGGGCGGGATGAACGTCTACATCGTGGAGCTGGCCCAGCGGCTGGCCGCCCTCGGCATCGAGGTCGAGATCTTCACGCGGGCCACCTCCAAGGACCTCGCCCCCAAGGTCGAGCTGGCCCCCGGCGTCCTCGTCCGGCACGTCGACGCGGGCCCCTACGAGGGCCTGGCCAAGGAGGAGCTGCCCGCCCAGCTCTGCGCCTTCACCCACGGTGTGATGCAGGCGTGGGCCGGCCACCGCCCCGGCTACTACGACCTCGTCCACTCCCACTACTGGCTCTCCGGCCACGTCGGCTGGCTCGCCGCCCAGCGCTGGGGCGTCCCCCTGGTGCACGCGATGCACACCATGGCCAAGGTCAAGAACGCCAGCCTGGCCACCGGCGACACCCCCGAGCCCGCCGCCCGCGTCATCGGCGAGACCCAGATCGTCTCCGCCGCCCGCCGCCTCATCGCCAACACCGCCGAGGAGGCCGCGGAGCTGGTCCGGCACTACGAGGCCGACCCCGCGAAGGTCGCCGTCGTCCACCCCGGCGTCAACCTCGACCGCTTCCGCCCGCTCGACGGCCGCGCCGCCGCCCGCGCCCGCCTCGGTCTGCCCCAGGACGCGCTCATACCGCTCTTCGCGGGCCGCATACAGCCCCTCAAGGCCCCCGACGTCCTGCTCCGCGCCGTCGCCCATCTGCTGGACGAGCGCCCCGAGCTGCGCCGGAACATCGTCGTACCCGTCGTCGGCGGGCCCAGCGGCAGCGGGCTCGCCAAGCCGGAGGGGCTGCAGAAGCTCGCCGCGCGGCTCGGCATCGCGGACGTCGTACGGTTCCGGCCGCCGGTCGGGCAGGAGCAGCTCGCGGACTGGTTCCGGGCCGCGTCCGTGCTGGTCATGCCGTCCTACAGCGAGTCCTTCGGGCTCGTCGCCATCGAGGCGCAGGCGGCCGGCACGCCGGTCGTCGCCGCCGCCGTCGGCGGCCTGCCGGTGGCCGTGCGCGACGGTGAGACCGGCTTCCTCGTCCAGGGCCACGACCCCGCCGACTACGCGCGCGTGCTGCGCCGCTTCGCCGACGACCCCGGCCTGCCCGACCGCATGGGCGCGGCCGCGGCCCGGCACGCCCTCGGCTTCGGCTGGGACGCCTCCGCCGCCGCCACCGCCGACGTGTACGCGGCCGCGACCCAGTCCCACCGCCGTCGCGTACGCTCGCAGCATGGCTGACACCGAGGCGACGGAACGGGCCGCGCGCACCCTCGAGGACGCGCTGAAGGACGCCGAGCTGGAGTGGGAGAACCCCGAACCGGGCTCCTACGTGGCCAAACTCCCCGGCACCGCCAAGCTCTCCACCACTGTCTCGCTGCTGGTGGGCCGCCACACCCTCTCCGTCAACGCCTTCGTCATCCGGCACCCCGACGAGAACGAGGCGGGCGTCCACCGCTGGCTCCTGGAGCGCAACCTCAAGCTGTACGGCGTGAGTTACGCGGTCGACCGGCTCGGCGACGTCTATGTCACCGCCCGTCTCCCGCTCGCCGCCGTCACCCCCGAGGAGGTCGACCGCCTGCTCGGCCAGATCCTCGAAGCGGCCGACGGCGCCTTCAACACCCTGCTGGAACTGGGGTACGCCTCCGCGATCCGCCGTGAGCACGCGTGGCGCGTCTCGCGCGGGGAGTCCACGCGCAACCTGGACGCCTTCACGCACCTGATCGAACGCGACTGAGCCCGGCTCAGGCGCCGTTGCGGTAGCGGCCCGGTGTGACCCCGACCAACTTCTTGAAGTGGCGGGTCAGATGGGCCTGGTCGTAGAAGCCGGACGCCACGGCCACCTCGCCGGGCGCCAGCCCGTCCAGCAGCAGCCGCCTGGCCCTGCCGACCCTTCGCGAGGTGAGGTACCGGTGCGGGGCGATGCCGTACGCGGCGCTGAACGCCCGTACCAGGTGGGCGGGATGGGCGTGCAGGAGTGCGGCCGCCGCGGTGAGGGTGAGGCCGTCGGTGAGGTGCTCGTCGAGGAGTTCGCGAAGCCGACGGGCCACCAGGGGGTCCGGGCGCGGGGGTTCGGGGTCACGGTGACGCAGATGGTCTCTGAGGCGCTCACCGACGAGCACGAGCCCGCTCTCCGCGGCGAGTTCGTCCCCCGGACTGGCGAGGGCGCGGTGCAACCGGCCCACGCACTCGCGCAGTTCGGGGTCCCGCAGGTCGGGCCGGTCGACGGCGGGGCCGATCAGATCATGGCTGAGCCGGCTGCCGTCCAGGTAGAGCACACGCTTGCGGAAGCCGTGCGGGGTGGCGGGGGAGCCGTTGTGCGGGACGTGCGGGGGCAGCAGGCTGACGGTGTCGCGCGGGGTGCCGTGCTCGTGCCGGTCGAGGTCGTACCGTACGGCGCCGTCGTCCACGATGAGCAGCGTCCAGGCGTCGTGCACGTGCATCGGGTACGCGTACTCGGTGAACCGGGCGTGGAAGACCTCCACGACCCCCGGTACCGAGGGGCGCCACGCGGAGACTTCCTGCTGGTCGGCGGCCACGCAAGAAACGTACAAGACCCGGACGGGACGCGGTCGGCAGTCTCGGGGCATGGACGGACAGCCCCTGCGTTTCGACACCAAGATCGCCGTACTCCTCCGCGACGACCTCGCCCCCTGGCAGCGCCTCAACGTCACGTCGTTCCTGGTCAGCGGCCTGGGCAGCCAGGTACCCGAGGTGATCGGCGCCCCGTACGAGGACGCTGACGGCATCGCCTACCTCCCGATGTTTCGCCAGCCGGTACTGGTCTTCGAGGCGACGAAAGAGGTCTTGAAGGCGGCCCACACCCGGACCCTGACCCGGGCCCTGCCCCGCGCGATCTTCACGGCCGACCTCCTCTCGACGGGCAACGACACGGACAACCGAGCGGCGGTCCGGGCGGTACCGACGGCCGACCTGGATCTGGTGGGGCTGGCGGTGTACGGGCCCAAGGGCGGGGTGGACAAGGTGGTGAAGGGGGCGAGGATGCATCCGTAGGCCGGCCGGGGCGGCGCGCCCGCGACACGGGCTCCGGAGCGGGCGGGACCGCCCACCGGCGGTGCCGGGCACCCGGGGAGCCGGGAGTCACCCGGCCCGTCGCGGCCCCGCTGCCAGAGCCCCCATCAGCTGCGCGGCGCATCCGCGAGCCGCGCTGCTGGCCCCCGCGGGTCAGGCCGCCTTCTCCACGGCGGGCCGGGTCTTGGCCGAAGCCGGCGCGCCCGCCACCTCCGCCTCCTCCACCGGCAGTCCCCGCATCAGCACCGCGTACCCCACGCCCGCCACGGTGCCGATGACCGCGCACGCGCCCCAGAGCCACTCGGCGCCGAGGTGGTCGATGACCGTGCCGGACATCAGGGGGGCGACCAGGGCGGCGACGGACCAGGAGAGGCTGTAGACACCCTGGTAGCGGCCGCGGCCGTGGACGGGGGAGAGGCGGACGACGAGGCCGGTCTGGGTCGGCGCGTTGACGATCTCCGCGAGGGTCCACACGCAGACGGTGAGCGCGAAGACGCCCAGCGAGCCCGCGAAGGCGGTGAGCCCGAAGCCGTAGCCGGCGAGCAGCGAGGAGAGGAGCAGCAGGCGGCGCGGGTCGCGGTGCTCGATGAAGCGGGTGACCGGGATCTGGAGGGCGACGATCAGGACGCCGTTGACGGCGATGGCGGTGCCGTAGTCGGCGGGGGAGAACCCGGCCTGCCCCATCGCGACCGGCAGGCCGACCGAGCCCTGCATGAAGAGGAGGGCGACGAGGAAGGACAGGCCGACGACCGCCATGTAGCGCCGGTCGCGCAGCACCGTACCCAGGCCGATCTCCGGCTCCCCGGCTTCCCTGGCGACGGGCGCGGGCCGGGACTCGGGGAGCTTGAGGAAGACGAGGACCGCGCAGGCCAGCGTCATTCCGGCCTCGATGAGGAACCCGGCGAGATAGCTGAACTCGGCGATGAAACCGGCGGCGACGGAGGAGACCGCGAAGCCGAGGTTCAGCGCCCAGTAGTTCAGCGAGAACGCCCGTACGCGGTCCTCGGGCCGCACGATGTCCGCCATCATCGCCTGCACGGCGGGCCGGGAGGCGTTGTTGGCGGCGCCGACCAGGAAGGCGACGGCCGCGATGGCGACGGGGTCGTGCATGAAACCGAGCAGGGCGACGGAGATCGCGGTGCCGACCTGCGCGATCAGCAGGGTGGGCCGTCGGCCGAGCCGGTCCGCCATCACCCCGGCGCCGAGCGAGGAGACGACCCCGCCGAGGCCGTGCAGGGCGGCGACGAGGCCCGCGAAGGAGGCGGAGTAGCCGCGGTCGAGGGTGAGGTAGAGCGCCATGAAGGTGGCGACGAACGCGCCGAGCCGGTTGATCAGCGTGCTGGCCCACAGCCACCAGAAGGCGCCGGGGAGCCCGGAGACGGAGGACCGGGCGGCGGCGAGCAGCCGGCCTGGTGCGGCGGTGGACATGACGGGACCCCCCGGTAAGTGGCGCGTGCGGTGATTGGAACTTACTCGGGCGGGCTTGTCGGAGGCCACTCAATTAACAGAAGCCGTCAACCGTCGGCGGCGCGGCGACCCGTCTTGGGGGTGGATTACGCTCTGAGGCATGGCCGACGCACCGTACAAGCTGATCCTCCTCCGCCACGGCGAGAGCGAGTGGAACGCGAAGAACCTGTTCACCGGCTGGGTGGACGTCAACCTCAACGAGAAGGGCGAGAAGGAGGCGGTACGCGGTGGCGAGCTGCTGAAGGACGCCGATCTCCTGCCCGACGTGGTTCACACGTCCCTCCAGAAGCGCGCGATCCGCACGGCCCAGCTCTCGCTGGAGGCCGCGGACCGCCTCTGGATTCCGGTGAACCGGAGCTGGCGCCTCAACGAGCGCCACTACGGCGCCCTGCAGGGCAAGAACAAGGCGGAGACGCTGGCCGAGTTCGGCGAGGAGCAATTCATGCTCTGGCGCCGCTCCTACGACACCCCGCCGCCGCCGCTCCCCCGCGACGCGGAGTACTCCCAGTTCAACGACGCCCGCTACGCGGACCTCCCGCCGGAGCTGCGCCCCCAGACGGAGTGCCTCAAGGACGTCGTCGTCCGCATGCTCCCCTACTGGTACGACGACATCGTCCCCGACCTCATCGACGGCAAGACGGTCCTCGTCGCCGCCCACGGCAACAGCCTCCGCGCCCTCGTCAAGCACCTCGACGGCATCTCGGACGAGGACATCGCGGGCCTGAACATCCCGACGGGCATCCCGCTGTACTACGAGCTGGACGCCGACTTCAAGCCGGTCACCCCCGGCGGCAAGTACCTCGACCCGGAGGCGGCGAAGGCCGCGATCGAGGCGGTCAAGAACCAGGGCAAGAAGAAGTAGGCGCCCACGATCAAGCCCCCTGCCTGCGGGTTCTCCGCGAGTAGGGGGCTTGTTGCTGTCGCTGGGCCGTCTCTGGGCCGTCAGGTGCTGGACGGGTCCGGCCGGAACAACATCGGCCACCTGTTCGCGTCTCCCACGCCGGAGGACGAGGACAAGCCAACCTCCTAGAGATGTACCGCAGCCCATCCGATCAGGTCGCCGGGAGCTGGTAGGAGAGGACGTAGGCGTCGGCCGCCATCACCGTGTCGCAGACCTCCACGGCCCGCCCCTCGGTGTCGAAAGCCGTGCGGACGAGGTGGATGACCGGCACGCCTGCGGCCAGGCGCAGCGTCTTGACCTCAGTGGGTGAAGGCATCCGGGCGCGGATCTCCTCCTCGAAGTGGTCGAGGTGGTGGCCCAGCTCTTCGAGGCGGGCGTAGATGCCGCCGGGGCCGGGGTTGGGCTCGGCGATCTGGGTGCCGCGGGCGATGTCGAGCGGCAGGTAGGACGTGGCGACCTCGACCGGGCGTCCGTCGAGCAGGTACCGGCGCCGCCGGGCGAGTACACGGCGTACCGAGCCGAGGCGCGTGGAGATGTCCTGGTTCGCCTTCTCCTCCTTGATCTCCAGGCTGTCGACCTGCGGATGACTGCCGGTGGCGTCGGCTTCCACGATGAATGCGGACTTGCCCTGCTCGCGGTGGCGGCGGGCGAAGCGGTCGGAGGCGAGCCGGCGCACGGGCGGCCGGGGGCGGACGAAGACGCCCTTGCCGTGCTCGGCGTGGACCAGGCCCTCGCCCGTGAGGATCGAGAAGGAGTTCCGGACCGTCATCCGGGAGACGCCGTAGTGCTCGACCAGTTCGGCCTCGGAGGGCAGCTTCTCCCCTTCCTTGAAGCGCCCACGGTCGATGGCCTCGCGCAGCTGGTCGGCGATCTGCCGGAAGACCGCACGATCACTCGTGGGGTCAAGCGCGCCGAGCACGCTCGGTAGAGAGGTCACGGATACTCCTTTAGGTATCTAGACGAGTGGGCGAGTGTTGTTGCTACGGTGGAGAGCCTAGCCAGCCGAGAGGGCCGAGGAACGTGAGCACAGAACGCCCGCACTCCGTGAGCGTCGCCGGGGTCATCGTTGACGACAACGGCCGTGCCCTCTTGATCAAGCGCCGGGACAACGGCCATTGGGAACCGCCGGGTGGAGTCCTCGAACCTGAGGAGACCATCCCCGACGGTCTTCAGCGTGAGGTCCTCGAAGAGACCGGCATCAAGATCGCCCTTCCGGCGACTCTCACCGGCGTCTACAAGAACATGACGGGCCTGATCGTCTCGCTGGTCTTCCGCTGCGAAGCGATCGACGGCACCCCCACCACCGGGGACGAGACCCGGGCCCTTCGCTGGGCCACCCGCGAAGAGGTCAGCGAACTCACCGACGAGGCGTACGCGATCCGCGTCCTGGACGCACTCGACGCGACGAACCCGCCGGCCATCCGCGCCCACGACGGCGTGAAACTCGTCTAGTCCGAACCCGCTGCACATGGCGGCCTACCTGCATGGAGAAACTTGTATGCACGAGTATACGAGTAGTGCTCGGGTCTGGGGGCTGAGTTGCCCAGGATTCCCGGAAGAGGTGAGCCGGGCCCGTCGATGGACCCGCGACATCCTGCGAGGCTCCCCCTTAGCCGAGGACGCCGAACTGATCGTGAGCGAGCTGAGCGCGAACGCGATCCTCCACACGGCGAGCGGCCGGGAGTACGGCGGCTTCCACCTAGCCGTCGCGGTCTCGGCTCAGGTGGTGGCGGTCTCGGTCACGGATGACGGCGGTATGGGGACGGCCCCGAAGGTCGAGGACCAGGCCCAGGACGCCGAGCACGGCCGGGGCCTGGGCATGGTCAGCGCCATCGCTCACCGGGTCATGGTGCACGACAGCGACCACGGCCACACCGTCACCGCGGAGTTGTACGCGGATGCTCGACTGGGAGGCCACCCGTGCTGATGAAGTCACCGCAGCGGGGCTACTGGTGCGAGTGCTGGACCGAGAACCTGGCGGAGGAGTGGCCGCCGGCATTGCTGGCATCGTTCGACGCCTACTCCTCAGCCCAGGCAGACCGTTGGGTGGCAGTCGTGCTCCGCACGATCTCACCGGCCCTGGACGCGGATGCCTCCGACGCGGCGTGGGAGTGGCTGTACGAGGGGCGCATCGAGACCCGGCGAGCTCTGCTGCGGGCCGAGGCGTGCACGGTGTCTGTCACCCACGCCAGAACCCGGATCACGTGGACCATCCGACCGGTCCTCTTCCTTGCGCTGGCTCACCGTCAGGACACCGAACTACCAGCGTGCGCATACCGATTCGAGCCCCACGCGACCGAGTGAGTTACAACTTTCTCTACTGGTTCAAGGCGGCTCGCATCCGCTCGCCGCGCGCGGCCCGGCCCCCGGCCGGGCCTGCGCTCCTGCCTTCGTCCCGCTCCAGCCCGGCCGGCGCCCGTGCCGCGCTCACAGCGAACAGCTCCCAACAACGAAGGAGCACGTAGTGGCTGATGGGGGGGGGCAGTTCAGGGGCTAGATCCGTAAGGCCCTCGCAACTTGATGTGATGCCTCATACACTCTTCGCATGGAGAGGCGGACCATCCCTGCATCAGACGCCCTGGCACTCATTGAGCGAGAGGAATCGCATTTCTGGGACCACAAGAGCTCGCAGAGCAAGGGAACGGTAGTCCAAAAGATTGCGGCCGGCCTTGCCAATTCAGATGGCGGCGAATTTATTGTCGGAATCGAAGATAGGGGCAAACAAGCAGTCGGCTTGGATAGATGGCAGGGATACGGCAGTATCGAAGATACGACCATAGTCCTTGAGGCTCTTGCTCGGGACATCGAGCCGCCAGTGCCGTATTCCATTGAATATCTCGGCATTCAAGGGCGAGAGCAGCAAGGATTGGCTTGCCTCGTCAGTATCCGCAAGAGCGAAAGTGTCCACTACACTGCGGACAAGAAAGTCTACGTGCGGCGTGGAGCTGCCACCCTTTCGATCACTGGGCAAGCGGTCACGGATTTGAGTCTTGCGAAGGGCGCTCGAACCTACGAGGATCAGCTGCTCGCGGACTACGACAAGGAAGACCTTGCAGTCGAAGACGAGCTAGCCTACTTCCTTAGGTCGTACAGTCCAGCCACACCCGCCGATATTTTCATCAGGAAACAGCGCCTAATTGATAGGGAAACTGGCGCAGCAAAGGTGTCCGCTGGAATTCTCTACGCAGAATCTCCTCCTGCGGTTGTTCCAAAGCGCTGCGCTGTCAAGGTGGCCCGGTACAACACGAAAGAGCGAGAACCTCGCAGGGAGCATCTCGCAGCCACCCCAATCACCATTGAAGGGCCGGCGCGCGTCGTCATTGATGAGACCATCGCCGCCGTCACAGCCCTGATTGAGTCAGTCTCGGTACTTCAGCCTAGCGGGGAGATGGCCCCCGTCAAGTATCCACCGGAAGTACTAAAAGAAATCATTGTGAACGCGGTGATTCATCGCGACTACAATATTTCCGACGATATCTTGGTCTATGTCTTCGACAATCGCGTCGAGGTTCGCAGTCCGGGCTCTCTTCCGGGAAGCATGACGCTGGACACCTTGCTGCAAGACCGATTTTCGCGAAATCCGACCATCGTGCGTCTGCTAAACAAGTATCCTGACCCGCCGAACAAAGACATCGGCGAAGGGCTCCGTACCGTCGTCGCTAAAATGGCTGAAGCTAAGCTTCAATCGCCGATCTTCTCGATCGAGGGAAATTATTTTGTAGTGGACCTAGGTCATACACCCTTGGCGCGTCCACATGAAATCGTCATGGAATACCTGGAAAACCACGACGAGATCACGAATTTCATCGGAAGAAGCCTCACCGGGATCAGCTCGGAAAACAGCATGAAAGACGTTTTCTATGCCTTGCGGAAGGCGGGGCGGATTGAAATGGTCCCAGGGAAGCGTGGCAATAGATCGGCGTGGCGCAAAGTGCAAGACGTTGACTCTGACAGTGAGGAGGAGGAACCGCCACCGGGAAATATGGGAGTGGTGAAAGGCGCAGCTTCAGCAAATACTCCTTCGCAGCAAGGGGCGGCAGCAAGAGATCGAACGAGGGTTCCGAAGAAACTGAAAGAGCGCAGGGTGTTCGCCGGCCCCATCCGCAACAGGCCATGCCCGTGTGGAAGCGGACTGAAGCACAAACGATGTTGCGGCCGATCCGAATCCTGACATGGTGAATGATCTGCCGCTGTCAGAATGCGTGAATGGCTGGACTGAGGGCCCGTCTCCGTCGTCACGGGGTCGGCCGTTGCGACTTGCTCCGGTCGACGACGCCAGCAGCGTGGCTGAGGCCAGTGGGGGTGCAGCGAAACATACGCGCGCCTGATCGGCCGGCGCACCCGCCGTCGTGGCTGACTGTCGTCGGCTGAGGTTCGGGCCACAACCGTGCCAGATGCAGGAGTCAGCCAGCCTCCAGTGTTGCAGGGTGAAGACTTCGAGAGCCCCGCTGCCTAATCACGGCAACAGGGCTCGACTCCTCACGGCGGCCCGCGACCCGTTCGCTTGAGCGTCACCGGCGCCTCCCCTCAAGCATCCGGAGGATGCGTTCGGCAAGGAGGCGTGCGTCTCGTCTACGAGCAGGCAGCGGTGGTCGGCTGGGTGTCAGTGCCAAGTGTTGCCGATCCCACTCCGGAATCGAGCAGGATCGTAGGATCGGTGAAGGCGCTGAATGATCACCCCGGCTCCGGACACCGGCAGCAGCCCAGCGCGCGGACAATTACCGTTGCCATCTCTCTTACCTCCTCCAGTCAGTCTGTGCTCCTTGGCCGAGGCCGTTGCTGGACAACCAGCGAGATCGATGGCACGTCCGGCGGGAGCGCCCATTCGGTGACGCGCAGGCCCGCCAGCTCGATCAGTTCCTCCGGGACTCCCAGCATGTGGAGGGGGGTTCGCCTGTGACGAGTCAGCCAGGCCCGGCGCCGTTGCTGTTCCACCGGGTCAAGCTGCGCCCACACATCGACCATCACGCCCGGCGGCACGCTCGGCACAGGACGGGTGCGGCGCCGCACGTAGGGCAGGTTATCCACGTCATTGGCGAGCGCGACCAGGCACCAGGCAGCTTCGTAGGCCAGAGTGGGTCCGTGGGCGGCCCGTAGCCGACGGGTGCGCCACTGCCAGCGTGGGGCCAGCAACCAGCGGACCGTCGTCAGCGATACGGCCCGCTCCCGAAAACGTACGGGGCCTTCTTGGCCGCCGCTCATTGCGCCGAGCGCTCGTCGTGTGAGGTGCTCTGCTCCAGCTGGATCTCGCGTTTACGCTGTTCTTCTTTGATCTTTTCGACCGTTCCGGCGTAGAGAATGAGCCGAGGGGTCTCCTCCAACCTTTCATATTCACCGAGCTGGAACCCGCTGGCGTTGTAGTTCCTTTCAATGTCGTCTGCTGTCGACTGCGAGGTGGTGCCACGCTCTCGAAACTTGAAGTATCCGGTGACTCCGGCCGAGATGCCGACCAGCGCGCTTAAGGATGAGGTGGCGATTGATAGGGCTGAATTGGATCCCTCATTCATCGCCGTGAGGGTGGATACCACGATCGACCCGGTGATAATGAGCAGCTGGAATGAATTGTGCACACGCCTGTTGCGGCTCGCCTGGGCCCGGTAGGAGGCGATGACATCGAGCGAGGCCTCCCGATAGACACGCAGGCCCGAGGTCGTGTCGAGAGGAAGCTCAGCAGCCGCCGTCTGACGTTGCTGTAACGCTTCACGGAAAGCAGTCGTCTTTGCGGCCAGGGCCTTATGGTTCTTATAGAGCCAACATGCGCACGCAACCCATAAAATGTTGAAGATGATTAGGGTGAGCCATCGGGTGACCCCGCCATTCGCCTTCCAGAGGCCGACGATGACGGTGTATCCGAGTATTCCCGTCAGGGTTAATGAACCTAAAAGGATCAGCCAACCGATCCTCTGAAGCGCTTTAGCCGCCCTTAGGTCCGCTTCTTTCAGGCTAAATATAGCGAACTTTTCTCTGTACGCCTCATGTGGATCAGACGTCAAGAGTCCCCCCCGGGTGATCGAAACTCAAAAGGTAGTGGTCGTGGTCAAGGGGTCGCAATAGCGCCTTGTGATTGGCGCGGTCGATGCGGCCTCAGTTACGCATGAGGCTCATGAGTTTCAAGGTGAAGATCGAACCGAGGTCGTTTGTGAGGCCCTGCGGACGTACTGCGAGCCTGGGGCCAGCGGCTGGAGCACGCCTGTTTCGCGTTTGCGCTCACGGGCGCTATTGCACCTTTGGTGTGATGGCGCAGAAGCGCTTCCCAGCCCCTGACGGCGGAAGCGCCTACGGCCATGGCCGCCTCACCAGGTGCAGCGTGGACCGCGCGCTGGAGGGGCGTTCACACGCCACATCCCGCAGAGCGCCCGGGTGTAGAGGAAGTACTCGGTCGAGCAGCTCAAGGGCGCCAAGACAGCCGCCCAGGCGCTCGGGATCTCCCAGCGCACCGTGGAGCGGTGCGTCTCAGGCAAGCTCAAGCGGCCCCGCCAGGACCTGCCCGGGCGCCTGGAGCCTGAGGTCAAGAAGCGGTGGCAACCGCAGATCCGCGTGGAGGGGCAGAATAAGGCGGCGACCCACCACGGACGGCTTGGTCGTGTCCACCCGCGGCCGCTTCGGATTCGTAGCCGCCGGTGGCACGACCGACGATTTCCGGATCCGCGACATTACCCAGGCCCTGCCGCCGCGATGGGCGGACCGCCTGTTCGAAGCCCGCGACGCTGGCTCCAACGACCAAGTTGTAGCGGAGGCTCCAAAGCGCCTCGTCTCCGGCATTGAAGCTGCCGGGGACGAGGTGTTGCGCATCCAACGAGGCTGCTGGCCGCACTGCCTGGAGGTGGCGAAAAGGCTCGTGGTGGAGGCTGCGGTACCTCTGCGTGAGCCGGTTCGAGTGCTGTGCAGCGCAATCGGTCGGCGCCGGCGACGGTAGGGACGGGGGGGGCTTCGGTGGCTGGGCCGTCCCTGGGCCGTCCGAGGTCGCTCGACAGTGGCCAAGGATGACCAACGACGACCACCAGGCGCACGATCCCACCGCCTCTGAGCAGGGGAAACGCAGGTCACCAAGATCCCCGACAAGACCCAGGGCAAGAAGAAGTAGGCACGCACGAACAGGCCCCCTGCCTGCGGTTTCTCCGCGAGTAGGGGGCTTGTTGCTGCCTCTGGGCCGTCAGGTGCCGGACGGGCCCCGGCCGGGCCGTGTCGAAGACGGCGGCGACCGCCTTGCGGGTGTGCTCCTGGCTCGACGGCATCAGGTGCGCGTACACGCGGAGCGTCAGCCCCGGGTCCGAGTGGCCCAGGTACTCGGCGAGGGCCGGCCACGCTCAGGGAGCGGGATCACTCCGGCGCCGGCCGGCGTCCGCCTCCACGCCTCCTCGTTGAGCGAGGTACGCCAGAGGTGACCGCCGCGCGGTCCGGTGAAGATCAGCCGCTAGGTCACCGGGGGCCCGTCGGCGACGTCGCGAGGTCAGTCCTCTCGAGTCGGTCCCTGGCCCGCCAGGATGTCGGCGAAAACGATCACGGTCGCGCTCTCGCCGTATTTCGCCGACTGCTCCTGCCGGAAATCGCCGCTCCGCACCAGGATCTGGCGGATGTGGATCTTGGTGCCGATGGGGAAGGTCATCTCCTGCTCGGACTGGTTGTTCCTGCCGAGCGCCCTTCCCCGGTGGTCCTCCGGGAGGCCGAACTCCCAGACGATCTCCTTGCCGGCCACGTACGTGTGGGTCAACGGATCGCCGTACGTGGTCGACAGGATCGCCGGCCACTCGATCGTCTGGTCGACCGAGACGTAGCCACCGTCCGGGTGGTTCTCCTGCTGCTTGAGGATGCCGCCGAACGACTCGTACATGTGCTTGCTGTCGCCCCGCACCACGTTGCCTTCCTCGTTCGCGCGGGGCGTCGCGAAGTCGTCCCACACGCCGTTGATCCGGGCGAAGATGTCGAAGGTGTCCGCGAGGTGCTTCTCGTCCCACGCCTCTGTGGTCTGCTCGTCCGCGTACCCCCGCGCCATGGCGACACTGCGCCACGCGTCGAGCACCTCGCTCTCCTTCGACTTGTAGGAGAAGCCGGGGGCGGCGATCTCGCCGGGGGTGAAGCCGACCTGCCCGAGGGCCGCGAGGAGCGGGTTGATCCGGCGGTAGTCGGCGCTGAGGTAGTTTTCGCCGAGGTCGAGGTCCTTCTGCTTCTGCTTGGCCGCGAGGACCGCCGGGTCCAACTCCGCGGCGCGAGCCGCTTCGTACTCCGTGCGGGACGCCTCCCGCCCCTCGACCGTCCCCCACGACTTGTCCTTGAGGGACGCCCGGGGCTTCTTGCCGTCCGCGCCCGCGGAGATCAGATAGGACCCAAAGCCGAAACTGAGGATCGTCTGCCCCTCGACGTCCCCCTCGTCCGTGTGCTTGACGACCTGGGTCCCCTTGGGGAGGCCCGCCGCGAGGGTGCGCTGCACGGGCGCCTCTGCCGCACCGGCCGGCCCGGTCTCGGGACCGTCCGAACGCTGCACGCCGGAGGTTGCCCGGGGGGCCGGACGGCTCATCACCGCGCGGGCGTTGGCCTCGGCCTCGCGCTCGAAGCGGTCGGAGGGGTCGGAGACCCGCAGCCCGTTGCCGTTGTCGGTACCGCTGACCGGTCCCTGGCGCTGCTGGATGACGTGGGTGAGCTCGTGGGCGAGGGTGTGCGCGTCGCCCCCGCCCGCAGCGAGGACGACGTGGTTGCCGGAGGTGTAGGCACGCGCGCCGACCTCGGCGGCGGAGGCGTTCGCGGCGCTGCCGGTGTGGATGCGTACGTCGGAGAAATCGGCGCCGAGGCGGGACTCCATGTCCGTACGGGTGGCCTGGTCCAGGGGCCGGCCGGGGCTGCGCACGACGTCGTGGACGGAGGAGCGCTGGACGGCGGGATCCTTGAAGCCCTCGTGGCCGCAGCCGTCCCCGTGCCGGTGCTCCTCCTTGTCCAGACCGTGGCCGGCCCGGCGGAGCATCTGGACGACCGCCGCGTTGCCCACGGTGCCCTGGAGGTCGAGGAGTCGGGACCGTGGGTGCCCGGCCTCGGCGGGCGCGTGCCTCGCCTCCCGGCCGACCTTGGCCCCGGTGGCTTCCTCGTTCTTCCGCTCGCGCATCGGGCTCCGCTCCTCCTGGGATCGTCGGCGACATTCCACTCAACCCGACGGCCAGGGCGCGGCGGAAGGTACTTCAGGGCAGAGCTCGGGGGTCCCTGCGACGGTCTCCTGCGGCACCTCCGTACAAGCGGCCTGGCAGCAGGGTGTGGACGAACCACCCGGCCGCGGTCGGCGGGAACCACCACGCCGGGCGGGCCGTCAGGTGCCGCTAGAAAATGCCCTTGTAACCCTGCCAGCCCGTCGCGATCTTCACGCGGGAGGCGAACGTCCCCTTGCCGGTCCCGGTCTGGCGGTACAGGTTGCCCGCCGTGTCCCGCATGACCAGGTCGCCCTTGCCGTCCCCGGTGATGTCCCCGACGCCGACGACCGCGTTATAGGTGGCTCCCCACCCGGTGGCGATCCTCACCCGCGCAGCGAAGGTGCCGTTGCCCTTCCCGAAGTACCGGTACAGGTTGTTCGCCTTGTCCTGCGCGACCAGGTCGCCGATGCCGTCGCCGTTGAGGTCTCCGACGCCCACGACCTTCTTGTACGTCTTCCAGTTGTCGTAGAGCTTCACGCGAGCTGCGAGCGTGCCGCCGGCGGTCCACTTGTACAGGTACACCGCGCCGGTCGAGGCGTTGCGGGCGATCAGATCCGGGCGGCCGTCCTTCGTGAGGTCTCCGGGCGAGGTGAGGACGTCGTACTGGTTCCAGCCGCCGGTGGCGAGGGTGGTGTACGACGTCGTCGGCTTGAGCGGGGCGCCGCAGACCGGCTTGTACAGGCGCAGGGCGCCGGTGCTCAGCCGGACCAGGACGTCGTTGCAGCGGTCGCCGTTGAGGTCGCCGAACGGCACGGCCCTGACCGAGGTCGACCAGCCGCTCGCGGAGACGCTCCCGGAGAACTTCCCGGCCCCATCACCCTGGTGGAAGGTGAGCCACCCCGAGGAGTTCATCGTCAGGACGTCGCCGGCACCGTCGGGCAGGGCCGAGCCGCCGACGTGGTCCCGCCACACCGCTGTGCCACCCGTCAGCCGGACCGTGCCGGACTGGACCAACGCCGGCCCCTGCCCGTCCGCCGGCTGAGCCGTCAGCGTCCAGGTGTACGAGCCGTTGGGAAGCAGTCCGCCCGTCGTGTCCCGGCCGTCCCACGTCGTCGCGATCGAGTACTCGGCCGGTCCGCCACTGCGCGTGGCCACCACGCGGCCCGTGGCCTTGTGGCGTATCTCCAACCTCCAGGAAGCCGTCGGCTCGGAGAGCCACCATTCGCCGCGCCAGGAGACCGGGGTCACGTCCGTCTCCACCCGCGCGGTGACATTCCGGTAGGGAGAGACCAGGGCCGCCTCGGGCCGCCCGGTGTGCAGGACGTGGACGGCCTGGTCCAGCGTGGAGTACGCGAGGTCACCGCTAGGCGGGTCGAGCGCCACAAGCCCCGCGGCGTCGGTCGCCCACCGCTGGACGGCCGTCCCGGTCCGCAGGCCGTAGACACCCAGCCCCTGCCCGCCCCGGACGGCGACGACACCGTCGCCGAGGTAGGCCTGCGCGGTGGAGGGAAGCGGGATGTTCTTCCTGGACTGGAGGTCGTAGACGCCCGCGGCTTCCGGAGCGTTACTGAAGTTGCACCTCCAGTACAGCCACCGGCCGACGGCCTGCAGGTCGACCATGGAGGAGCACCCGGTGTTCACCGTGAAGGATGTCAACGAGGCTCCGGTGCGCGCATCCTTGGCCGTGACCTTGCCGCCCGGGGCCGAGGACCACAGAGTGGTCCCCCAGATCGCACCCACCTGGTCCGGCTCCGTGTGCACGACCTTGCCGGAGTCGATGTCCACGACCCGCAGTTCCCGGCTGCCGCCGGCAGGTGTCCCTTCGACCAGCACCAGGTTCTTGGATGCCCCCACGATAATCATCTGGTCCGGGGAATCGTAGAAAGGATCCTGGAGGCCCGTTTCGACCGGCGTTCCGGGAAACGTCTCGCCCTTGCCCACGACGAACAGCTTGGGCTGCCAGCCGCCGTCCACGCTCACTGCCCCGCGGTACACGGTCCGGCCGTCCCCGGTGGGATACAGCTCGGGGCACAGCCCGTAGCCGACGCTGCACTTGTTGTACGGGGCCGGCGGGCTGCCGATCCGCCCGCGCTCGCCGTATCCGGGCGCGGTTTCGGTGAGCAGGCGGTCGTACGCGAAGGTGGCCCCGTCGCCGTACTCAAGAGTCCTGACGGTGCCGTGATCCAGCGTCAGCCGCTGGAGCCGCATCGGGACCGGCGGGATGCGGAGCACACGAACCGCGTACGGCACGCCGTCCGCCCCGGCGGTGATGTCCTGGTAGCCGTAGTCCTCCGCGGACTGGCCGCCGACTAGTTGAAGGCCGCCGTCCGGCCGGACGGCAACACGGTCCGCCACCGCACGGGCGAGAAACGTCCGCTCGCCGGAACCGTCGAAGGGGACGGCCACAACCTTCCAGATCGCCGCGCCTTGCACCTTCTGACCGAGCGAAGAGTCGTAGCGGGCCACGATCAGCGAGTCGCCGACGACGCCGAGAACCTTCGCGTCCTTGAGACTGACCTGAACCTCGCGCACGGGGGTGTCGAACCGGCCCTGCTCATAGATCCGCACGCCACCGGCCTGAGGGGTAACCAGGTGAACGGCGGTCACCACGGAATTGCCATACACCGTGCCGTACGGCAGGGACGTGGCTTCCGCGGTGCGGAGATCGATCCAGGCGTACTGTCCGACGTCCTCTCCGGGGACCTTCAGAAGTGAGAGGAACCCGTGGACGCCGGCCCGCCCGTTGACGATGACGGAGGCACCCTCCGGAAGGCCTGTCACGCGGCGGTCCACCGTGGTCCCGTTCTCATTGCTCAGCAGATGAAACCCGGTCCACTTCCCGTCGGCACCTGCTCGGCCCTGGGTCACGACGGTGATCCCGATCGTCCTGCTGTACACCTGACCTGCGGGGACGGTGACGGTCGTGGTCTCGTCGGTGACCATGTTCCGCAGCAGGACCTGGCCCGTGCCACCGCTCGGCGGCAGCGCCACGACGTCCGATGCCGTTCCGTAGAGCTCGACAGGGTCGGACGACTGCGTGCCCTCAAGCTTTCGGGTCGAGCCGTCCGTGCCCGTCCACTCCAGTCCGGAGGGACCGCTCGTGGTGATGGCGGAGTGCAGAAACCCGGAAGGCCCGACGCTCACCACAGATCCGTAGCCCGGTGTGGCACGCAGGGTCGCGGGAATCGTGGTCTCACTGAACGTTCCCGCATCGGCCGATGCGACCCATGAGGCAGGACCGACAGCCAGCGAGAGCGACACGACCGCCGTGACGGCACTGCGGGGGAGGACGCGCTTGGCCACTTGATTCAACCCCTGACGTGAAAGGACCTGGAGCAGGCAGGGGAATCGGCTCGGTCCTCAGTGCTCACACGAGCAAGCCGGTCAATCCCGGCGCCCCCCGCCCCCCACACCCGAGTGATGGACCTTAGCAACAGGCTCACAGGCCACGGAAGAGGATTTCGAACTCGTTCAACAAGCCGGGGCGCACTCAGCAGGACTGTAGGGCAACAGATGTGACATTGAGTCAGGTGAGGGTCGTCCTCGTCGAGGGAGGACGATGGCCGGCGGATGCGTCGGACGCTACGGAGGTGTACTGGTCGCCATGTCTGGTGGCGCTGGGCCGAGGGGTCTGAGCACCGTGAGATCGGGTGGGTGGGAGGGCGCCGGGCCCGCTCTTGCCAGACGCCGTACCGCACCGACCGGTGGCCGGCTGCCGTGGCGTTGCGGCCGCCGGGTAGCGGGTGGGCTCCCAGAGGCGCCGGCGCCCTGGGCCGCAGGTCAGCATGGCGACCGGGCCAGGAGAAGTGAGCTTCCCAAGGGCACGCCTGGAGGCTTCGCGGGGCTACCGGTCTCGTCGGTCCCGGCCGTTTTCCTGGCAGGTGGGGGGCTGGTGGGGCTGGGCCGTCATTCGATGCGGCGGAGCCAGTCCTCCACGCGTTCGCCCACCTCGCCGACCGTGGTGATGTCGCCGTGCCCCGGGCACACCACCGTCTCGGGGGGCAGGGTCACGAGGCGCTCGCGGATCGACTGGATCATCGCCTGGAAGTCGGAGTCCTCCGGCCCGATGGTTCCGGGGCCGCGCGAGAACAGCATGTCCCCGGTGAAGACGCTGTGCAGCGCCGGATCGTACAGACTCACGGATCCCGGCGTGTGGCCCGGAGTGTGACGTACCGTCAGGGTGGTCCCGGCGACGTCGATCACCCGGCCGTCGACGAGTTCCTCGTCGGGGACACGGCCGGGATAGCTGCGGCGCCACAGCTCCAGGTCGTCCGGGTGCAGCATGATCGGAGCGCCGGTCCGGTCCGACAGAGCCACCGCCGCGTCGACGTGTCCGCTGTGGGCGTGGGTGCACGCGATCGCCACCACGCGCCGGTCGCCGAGCGCCGTGGCGATGGCGTCGGGCTCGTGTGCGGCGTCGACCACCATGACCTGCTCGTCGTCACCGACGATCCACACGTTGTTCTCCATCGGCGTGGCATCGGCGTCCCGCCCGGCCAGGACACCGGTCGTCACCACGCACTCGACCCGGGCGGTCACGACGGCACCGCCGGGAGCGCTCGGCCGCGCGCGGCCACCCGCGCCGTGGGGTTCTTTGCCTGCCGTTCCATGGAACAGCCCCTTTCCGGACGAGGCCCTCTACCCAGTGGACCGCGCCGGGCATCCGGCAGCAACCGGCAGGCCTTTCCCCACCCGCGAGGAGATCGCGAAGGGCTACGGGGCCAACTCGTTCGTCCGGCGGGTGGCGGACCGCGCGGAAGTGCCCCGCGAGCTCGCCGAGGCCGGGATCCCCGCGGTCCTGGCCACCCTCAGGGAAGCGGTCGGAGACCAGGAGTTCCGCGACGCGACCGCCCAGCTGCCCAGGGAGTACGACATCCTGCTGTCCACACCGGCGGGCCCGGGCGGAGCCGGGTAGCGACCCGCTGCACGGACACCGCTCCGTGGCGAGGTCGCAGGGGGCTCGTGGTGGTGATTCGCGGCGTACGGGCGCATCCGTGCGCCGTTGATGCGCCCGGCGGAGCGGGCATGGAATGGGCGGGGGCACCTGGCCCCCGTGTCGAGGAGGACCCATGCCCGAATCCCCGAGCACCACGACCGACCCCACCCAGGACCGCGACGGCGAACAGCCCGCCCAGATCAGAAGCCTGCCGTTGGTGGCCGCCTGCGGCTGCGGCTCGGGGTGCGGCTGCGGCTGCCAGCAGGGCGCGCCCTGCCAGTGCGGCTGAGGGAGGCGGCGGTGGAGGGGCTCCGGCGCTCCGGGGCCCCCTCGTCGTGCACGGATCACCGACCGAGTGGCCACACCGGGACGTGCGGGCCCAGCATGGAGGGAGGGGCATCGCAAGGAGGTGTGACCATGGCCAGGTTCATGGACGTCCATCACGGTATGAAGGGCATCACGGCCGACCAGATGGCGCAGGCCCACCAGGCCGACCTCGCCATCGAGCACGAGGAGAACGTGCACTTCCAGGCCGCCTGGGCGGACCCGGAGTCCGGCACGGTCTTCTGCCTGTCCGAGGCCCCCTCGGCCGAGGCGGTCCAGCGCATCCACGAACGCGCCGGACACAAGCCCGACGAGGTGCACCCCGTACCGCTCCAGGTCTGAGCGCCGTCGAGGCCGGACTACGCGCCGGCCGGACGTCCGGTGCGGTGCGTCACCGTGACCACCGCCGCCACGAGCACCGACATCACGCACCCCGTGGCCAGTACCGGGCTCGGGGTGAAGGTGACCGCGAGGACGGCGAGGACGCCGGCCGCCCAGATGACGTCCAGGGCGCCGAACCCGGTCGGGCCCCGGTGCAGCAGCCGCAGCACCGCGACGTACAGCGCGACCGGCACCGTGTACGCCGCCGCGACCACCGGCCGGTCCAGGTGCGCGTGCCCCGTCAGGTGCGCGATCTCGACGGCGAGCCCGGCGGCGACGGCCGCCGCG
>NZ_MUNH01000017.1:0-25575 GCF_002154615.1 Streptomyces recifensis | reverse complement strand
GAACTCCTCCAGCCGGGCCTGCGCGTCCGGCAGCCCGTCGCACAGCGCCTCCAGCAGGACCCGGCCCAGCAGCATCGGCGCGCACGCGGTGTCGAAGGCGAGCCCGGTGCCGACGGCGGCGGGCAGCAGCAGGTCGGAGTACTTGGCGACCGGCGCGAACGCGGAGTCGGCCACCGTGACGATCGTCAGCCCGGCCTCCCTGGCGTACGCGAGGGTGTCCAGCACCTCGCGCGGGTGCCGGGGCAGGGCGAAGCAGAGCAGCGCGGACGCCCCGGCCCGTACGGCGGCGTCGATGCGGTCCTGCACCATCGAGCCGCCCTCGTCGAGCAACCGGACGTCGGGGTGGACCTTGGCGGCGAAGTAGGCGAAGCCGAACGCCTGGGGGGCGGCCGCGCGCAGACCCAGCACCAGAAGGGGGCGGGAGGCGGCCAGGACCCGCCCCGCGCGCTCGACCGGGGCGGGGTCGGCGAGGAGTTCGGCGAGGTGGCGCAGGTTCTCGATCTCGGCCTCGACGGCCTGCTGGTACTCGTTGAACGCGCCGTTGTCCGCGGCCGGTTCGGCAGGTACGACCTCGCGCAGATGGCGGCGGAGCGCCGGGTAGCCGTCGAAGCCGAGGGCGACCGCGAACCGGGTGACGGAGGGCTGGCTGACCCCGGCCAGCTCGGCCAGCTCCACGCTGGACAGGAACGGCACGTCGGCGGCGCGGCGCACCATGCTGTGCGCGATCCGGCGCTGGGTGGGCGTGAGCCGGTGCCCCTCGAAGAGCGCCTGCAACCGGTTCGCGGGGCTGTCGCTCGCGCTCATGCCGCTCTCCCCCTCCAGATGTCGTCGGGTCCTGGACGCCCCCGCCCGGAAAGTACGGAGGGTACAGCGCCGGGGCGGGGTCGGGCACCGTCGCCTATTCAGACGCGGTACCCCCTGCATACCTTTATACAGCGCGGCGGGCGGCGCGTCAGTCCGCCGCCAGATCCTCCGGCGCGGACCGCGCGATACCGGCCAGGGTGTCCAGGGCGGGGCCGAGCACGTCGGCGGGCGGGGAGGCGAGGGCCAGCCGGACCGCGTGCGGAGCGCTGTCGCGGCGAACGGCGAAGGCGGCGGCCGGGGCGACGGCGATGCCGTGCCGCGCGGCGGCGGCGACGAAGGTGTCCGCGCGCCACCCCTCGGGCAGCCGCCACCAGCAGTGGTAGGCGGTCGCGTCCCCGCGCACGTCGAACCCGTCGAGCCGGCGGGCCCTGCGCGCCTGGCGTTCGGCCGCGTCCCGGCGCTTGTCCGCCGCGAGCCGGCCTGCGGTGCCGTCGCGCTGCCAGCGGCGCATGACCTCCAGGGCGAAGCGCATCGGGGTCCAGCCGCCGGAGCGCAGCGAGGTGGCCAGGGCGTCGGTGCGTGCGGGGGGTGCGACGAGGAAGCCGAGGGTGAGGCCGGGGGCGACGCGCTTGGAGAGGCTGTCGACGAGCACCGTCCGGTCGGGCAACAGGGCCGCGAAGGGCGGGAGTTCGCCGCGCAGGAAGCCCCAGACGGCGTCCTCGATCACAGGCAGGTCCAGCCGGGTCAGCACCTCGGCGAGCGCGGCCAGCCGGGCGGGCGGGGCGGTGAGCGAGAGCGGGTTGTGCAGGGTCGGCTGCGTGTAGACGGCGTGCAGCGGGGCGCGCCGGTGGGCCTGCTCGACGGCGCCGGGGACGAGCCCCTCGTCGTCCATGGCCAGCGGTACGAGGGTGACGCCGAGCCGGGCGGCGACCGTGCGGATGACGGGGTACGTCAGCTCCTCCACGCCGAGCCGGCCACCGGGCGGGACCAGGGCGGCCACGGCTGCGGAGACGGCCTGGCGGCCGTTCCCGGCGAAGAGCACCTGGCCGGGGTCGGGGCGCCAGCCGCCCCGGGCGAGCAGGTCGGCGGCGGCTTCGCGGGCGGCGGGAGTGCCGGCGGCGCCGACCGGGCGGAGGGCGTCACCGAGGATGTCGGGGCGGGTGAGCGGGGCGAGGCCCTCGGCGAGGAGGGCTGCATGGCCGGGGAGGGTGGAGTGGTTCAGCTCCAGGTCGACTCGGGCGGCGGCCGGTTCGGTGAGGGCGGGAGCAGCGGTCCCGGCTCCGGCGCGGACGTAGGTGCCCCGGCCGACCTCGCCGACGGTGAGGCCGCGGCGGGCGAGTTCGCGGTAGACGCGGGTGGCGGTGGAGTCCGCGATGCCGTGCCGCCGGGCGAACGTGCGCTGCGGGGGCAGCCGGTCACCGGGGCGGAGGGCTCCGCTGCGGATCTCCTCGGCCACCGCGTCGGCCACACTCCGGTAGTCGCTCACTCCGGGCCCCCTCACGCTACATTGCCCCGAGAACAATAGCGCCTATTGCACCGAGAGTTGACGGTTCATAGCCTCAAGGCAATACCGCTCAGCACCCAACGGGGGGACTTCCCATGCTCATCGAGCCCAGCGCGGCCCTCGGAGTGACGGTGGTGGCCCTCGGGATGGTCCTCACCCCGGGCCCGAACATGATCTACCTGGTCTCCCGCAGCATCACCCAGGGCAGACGCGCCGGGCTCATCTCCCTCGGCGGGGTCGCCCTCGGCTTCGTGGCCTACCTGCTGGCGGCCAACCTCGGCCTCTCGGTGCTCTTCCTCGCGGTGCCGGAGCTGTACGTGGCGGTGAAGCTGGCCGGTGCGGGATACCTCGCGTACCTGGCCTGGTCGGCGCTCCGGCCGGGCGGCGTCCCGGTCTTCGCCCCGCACGAGGTGCCGGCCGACTCCCCGCGACGGCTCTTCACGATGGGCCTGATGACGAACCTCCTCAACCCGAAGATCGCCATCATGTACGTCTCCCTGATCCCCCAGTTCGTGGCCCTGGACCGAGGCCACCTCCTCGCCCAAGGCATCCTCCTGGGCACCTGCCAGATCGCGGTGAGCGTGGCGGTCAACCTCGCCATCGTCCTGGCCGCCGGCACGATCGCCGCGTTCCTGTCCCGACGCCCGTCCTGGCTGAAGATCCAGCGGTACGCGATGGGGACGGTGCTGGGGGCGCTGGCCGTCACCTTGGCGGCGGACACGTCGGGTCCCGGCGCAACGAGCTGAGGCCCTGCGCGGAAAAGCCCGGGGAAGAACATCCGCGGGGACCGCCGCACCCCCGGTGAAGGGGGGCGGGACGACGGCGGTCCCCGCGGAGGACGCGGGTCGGGTCAGGCCCGTGCGCGTCCGAGGCGCCGTGGGAGGTCCGGGAGCCGCTCCGGAGGTTCCTGGGCGCCGTTCGGCGCCGGCACGGGCGGGGAGCCTCCCCCACCCTTGCCGACGCCCACTACTGTGCCGGTCCCGTGTTAAGCACGTGCTGCGCGCACGTGACACGCTCGTGCCGCTTGGACCACGGCCCGGTCAAACGCGTCAGTGCAGGCCGCCCTTGGCCAGGAAGGACAGCAGGTCCTGGCGGCTGACGACGCCGGTGGGCTTGCCCTCGACCAGGACGATCGCCGCGTCGGCCGCGCCGAGCACCGACATCAGGTCGCCCACCGGCTCACCGGAGCCGACCTGGGGCAGCGGGGCCGACATGTGCTTCTCCAGGGGGTCGCCGAGCGAGGCCCGCTGGGAGAACAGCGCGTCCAGCAGCTCGCGTTCCACGACCGAGCCGACGACCTCGGCGGCCATCACGTCCGGGTGACCGGCGCCCGGCTTCACGACCGGCATCTGCGAGACGCCGTACTCGCGCAGCACCTCGATGGCCTGACCGACCGTTTCCTCCGGGTGCATGTGGACCAGGGACGGGATGACGCCGCCCGCCTTGTCCTTGAGCACGTCGGCCACGCGGGCGCTGGGGCCCTCGTCCTCGAGAAAGCCGTAGTCGGCCATCCACTCGTCGTTGAAGATCTTCGACAGGTAGCCGCGGCCGCTGTCGGGGAGCAGGACGACGACCACGTCGTCCGGGCCGAGGTCCTCGGCGACGCGCAGCGCGGCGACGACCGCCATGCCGCAGGAGCCGCCGACCAGCAGGCCCTCCTCCTTGGCGAGGCGGCGGGTCATCTGGAAGGCGTCCTTGTCGGAGACCGGCACGATGCCGTCGGCCACGTTCCGGTCGTAGGCGGTCGGCCAGAAGTCCTCGCCGACGCCCTCGATCAGGTACGGGCGGCCCGAGCCGCCGGAGTAGACGGAGCCCTCCGGGTCGGCGCCGATGACCTTGACCTTGCCGCCGCTGGCGTCCTTCAGGTAGTTGCCGGTGCCGGAGATGGTGCCGCCGGTGCCGACGCCCGCCACGAAGTGGGTGATCTTCCCGTCCGTCTGCTCCCACAGCTCGGGGCCGGTCGAGTGATAGTGCGAGGCGGGGTTGTTCGGGTTGGAGTACTGGTCGGGCTTCCACGCGCCCGGCGTCTCACGGACCAGCCGGTCGGACACGTTGTAGTACGAGTCCGGGTGCTCGGGGTCCACGGCGGTGGGGCAGACCACGACCTCGGCGCCGTACGCGCGCAGCACGTTGATCTTGTCCATGCTGACCTTGTCGGGGCACACGAAGATGCACTTGTACCCCTTCTGCTGCGCCACGATGGCGAGCCCGACACCGGTGTTGCCGCTGGTCGGCTCGACGATCGTGCCCCCGGGCTTCAGCTCCCCGCTCGCCTCCGCCGCCTCGATCATGCGCAGCGCGATGCGGTCCTTCACGGACCCGCCGGGGTTGAAGTACTCCACCTTGGCCAGGACGGTGGCCTGGATGCCCTCGGTCACGTTGTTGAGCCTCACCAGCGGGGTGTTGCCGACGAGGCTGATCATCGAGTCGTGGAAATGCACCGTTGTCTCCGGTTGCTTGCAAAAAACTGTGGTCGTCGTGGTTGTGCCAGCCTACGGCCAGTGGGAGGGAATGCGGACGGGCCTTCACTCAGTGTGGAGATTGGCGCACATGCCGTACGGGGCAAGGAGTGGGTACGGCTACGAGGAGGTGGCGGCGACGCATGACGAGCATGTCGAGGGCGAGAGTGGCCCGGCGCATCGCGGCCGGGGCGGCGTACGGCGGCGGCGGTGTCGGACTGGTGGGGGCGGCCGCCGTCGGCCTACTGCTGACGGAGATGCGGATGGCACGGCGCCATGTGAACAACGGCGGCGCCACCGGCCGGGTACCCCTGGCGGACGGTGTGTACGGCGCGGGGTACGGGCGCTTCGGCGAGCCCCCGCTGCGGCTGGCGATGCTGGGCGACTCCACGGCCGCCGGACAGGGCGTGCACCGGGCGGGCCAGACACCGGGCGCACTGCTCGCCTCGGGGCTGGCGGCGGTGGCGGAGCGGCCGGTGTCGCTGCGCAACGTCGCCCTGCCGGGCGCCACCTCGGACGACCTGGAACGGCAGGTGGCGCTGGTGCTGGCCGCCCCGATCACCGCGCCCGACATCTGCGTGATCATGATCGGCGCCAACGACGTCACCCGCCGCATCCCGCCCACCCGCTCGGTCCGGCACCTGTCGGCGACGGTACGGCGGCTGCGCTCGGCCGGTGCCGAGGTGGTCGTCGGCACCTGTCCCGACCTCGGCACCATCGAGCCGGTGCGGCAGCCGCTGCGCTGGCTGGCCCGGCGCGCCTCGCGGCAGCTGGCGGCGGCGCAGACCATCGGGGCGGTGGAGCAGGGCGGCCGGACGGTGTCGCTGGGCGATCTGCTGGGCCCGGAGTTCGCCGCCAACCCCCGCGAGCTGTTCGGCCCGGACCACTACCACCCCTCCGCGGAGGGGTACGCGACCGCGGCGATGGCGGTCCTGCCCACCCTCTGCGCGACGCTCGGCCTGTGGCCGGCCGAGGAGGAGGGGCCGGACGCCTCGCGCCGGGAGGGCTTCCTGCCGGTGGCCCGCGCGGCCGCCGAGGCGGCGTCGGAGGCGGGTACGGAGGTCGCGGCGGCGATGCCGACCGGGCCGCGCGGCCCGTGGGCGCTGCTCAAGCGGCGCCGGCGCCGCCGGGTGCGGGAGACGGAACCGGTCACACCGTCCTGAAGGACACACCGTCCCGAAGGGAACGACGCCGGACGGGAATGACACTGGCCAAGCAAGCGCTTAGACAATTGCGGCCAGTGTCACACCGCCGCACCGGTGACCCGGACCATACGTACGGGTAACTTCCGACTCGGCCCTGCCCGAACTCCCGCAAGCCTCTGGAGCCGTGATGCCCGAAGCCGTCATCGTGTCGACCGCCCGCTCCCCCATCGGCCGCGCCTTCAAGGGCTCCCTGAAGGACCTGCGCCCGGACGACCTCACCGCCACGATCATCCAGGCGGCCCTCGCCAAGGTCCCCGAGCTGGACCCGAAGGACATCGACGACCTGATGCTCGGCTGCGGCCTCCCCGGCGGCGAGCAGGGCAACAACCTCGGCCGGATCGTGGCCGTGCAGATGGGCATGGACCACCTGCCGGGCTGCACGATCACCCGCTACTGCTCCTCCTCGCTGCAGACCTCCCGGATGGCGCTGCACGCCATCAAGGCGGGCGAGGGCGACGTCTTCATCTCCGCCGGTGTGGAGATGGTCTCCCGCTTCACCAAGGGCAACTCCGACAGCCTGCCGGACACGCGCAACCCGTTCTTCGCCGAGGCCGAGGCCCGCACCGCGGCCGTCGCCGAGCAGGAGGGCACCACCTGGCACGACCCGCGCGAGGACGGCCTGGTCCCGGACGCGTACATCGCCATGGGCCAGACCGCCGAGAACCTGGCCCGGCTCAAGGGCATCACCCGGCGGGAGATGGACGAGTTCGGCGTCCGTTCGCAGAACCTCGCCGAGGAAGCCATCAAGAACGGCTTCTGGGAGCGCGAGATCACCCCGGTCACGCTGCCCGACGGCACCGTGGTCGCCAAGGACGACGGCCCGCGCGCGGGCGTCAGCCTGGAGGGCGTCGAGGGCCTGAAGCCGGTGTTCCGCCCCGACGGCCTGGTCACCGCGGCCAACTGCTGCCCGCTGAACGACGGCGCCGCGGCCCTGGTCGTCATGAGCGACACCAAGGCCCGCGAGCTGGGTCTGACCCCGCTCGCCCGCATCGTCTCCACCGGTGTCTCCGGCCTCTCCCCCGAGATCATGGGCCTCGGCCCGGTCGAGGCGAGCAAGCAGGCGCTGAGCCGTGCCGGCCTCGGGGTCGGCGACATCGACCTGGTCGAGATCAACGAGGCGTTCGCCGCCCAGGTGATCCCCTCCTACCAGGAGCTGGGCATCGACCTGGACAAGCTGAACGTCAACGGCGGCGCCATCGCGGTCGGCCACCCCTTCGGCATGACCGGCGCCCGCATCACCGGCACGCTGATCAACTCCCTGCAGTTCCACGACAAGCAGTTCGGTCTGGAGACCATGTGCGTCGGCGGCGGCCAGGGCATGGCCATGGTCATCGAGCGCCTCAGCTGAAACCTCTTTTGATCGACCGTCGGTGACCGTCTCCGCACGGTCGGTCGAGAACGGCCCAGAACCCGGTAAAGCCCCCTGGTTCTGGGCCGTTTTGTGATCCAATCTCCCCCAGGGTGTGACCTATCTCGCTCACTGGGGGCATCGGCGCAGGTCAATGCCGTGACCCGAGTGACACCCGAGGCCGCCGGGGCCAAAAGCCTGTCCGTTTCGTGACGTTACGCACTGACAGGCGGTCAGTCCACCCTTCAAGCTGAGGTAGGAAGTCGGGGGTCGACTTTGAACCTGGGAGTACGTCAGTGAGCGCCATGTCCATCGCCCTGCTGCTCACCACGGCCGCCACGGGCGCCGTGGGCGTCGCCGTCCTGTGCACCGTGCTGCGGCTGCGCCGCCAGATCGCCGAGCTGCACACCCAGCTCGCCGCGAACCAGGCGGCCGAGATCCGCGCACTGCTGCCCGCGGCCCGCACCACCGCCGACGCGGAGGAGATACGCGAGGCCGTGGCCGCCGCGCTCGCCGAGGAGCGGGAGCGCGAGCTGGCCGAGGCCCGCGCCTTCTGGGCCGCGCAGGAGGTCCGCGACCTCTCCGACGCGCCGCCCCCGCTGTACGGCCTGGACGCCGATACGTTCCTGCCCCGCGCCTCCGACTTCGCGGGCCTGGAGCCGGTGTCGGAGCCGGCCACCGAGCCGGACGAGTTCGCCGGCGACTCCCCCGAGCTGGCCGCGGCCCGCCGCCGCCACCCCTCGCACCCGGACTTCGTCCCCGTGCAGTCGCCGGTGGGCGACGAGGAGGACCGCGCCGTCACCATCCTGGAGCGGCTCTCCGTGGAGGGCACCCCCCTCGCCGACGTCCGCCCCGGCCCGCTGGGCACGCTCGACGTCTACGTCTTCGCCGACGGCACCACGCTGTGCATGACGCCGGGCCACCGCGAGACCGCGGAACGGCTGGCCGCCGCGCTCCAGGAGGGCGAGGCCCCCTGTCTGCTGGGCGGCTCGGGCATCTCCGGCGCCTTCACCCTGACCTTCGCCTGCGGCGAGGAGACGGTGTACGTCCTCGCCGACCGGGTCATCGCCTCGCTCTAGCCGGACGCCCTGGGCCGCCCCGCACCTCAGACACCGGCCCGCTTGCGGGCCTCCTCGACCAGCTCGACGGCTTCCGCGAGCTGGTCCTCGCCCTGGAGCGCGACCGCCAGGTCGTGCCCGGCCACCGTGATCTGGTCGGCCGCCGCGAACATCCCGGCGTCCGGCATCTCCCGCGGCTCACTGCCCGGCTCCTCCAGCTCCTGCGCCCGCCGGGCCAGCTCGCGCGCCACCGCCAGCGCCTCGGCGGCCGCGCCGCGCTGCAGCCGGCTCTGCGGGGCGGCCCGCAGCCGGTCGGCGAAGAGTTCCACTGCTTTGGTCAGGGGCGTCGTATCCAGCACGCGCCGAGCGTAACGCGGGCACTGTTGCCAAGCGGCCCGTGCTCGGGCACGGTGACCTGAAGGACCGGCCTTAATTTCCCTTGTGTCCGGAGGCGCCGATGTCCCAAGTCTTCTCCGAGGAGACCCACCGCAACCTGCTCGCCCGCATCCCGCACTGCACCGGCCGTGAAGTCACCGACTGGCTGCGCACCGTCGACGAGGGGCCGTCCCTCTTCCGCTTCGAGGACAAGGTCAACTGGCTCCGTCACGAGCACAACCTCGCGTACGGCCACGCCAAGGCGATCATCCACGAGTACGACCTGAGGAGGGCGGCGCGGAAGCTGGGCTGACGTCCCGGCCCCGCACATGACGGAGGGCCCCCGGTGCGTGTGCACCGGGGGCCCTCCGTCGCGCGGGCCGCTAGTCGTTGTTGCTGAAGATGGCGACCAGGCGCAGCATCTCCAGGTAGATCCAGACCAGGGACACGGTGAGCCCGAAAGCGGCGAGCCAGGACTCCTCGCGCGGGGCGCCGTAGGCGATGCCGTCCTCGATCTGCTTGAAGTCCAGTGTCAGGAAGAACGCGCCGAGGATGATGGCGATGACGCCGACGATCGCGCCCAGCGGGCCCATGCCGCGCAGACCGCCGTCCGGGGCGACCCCGAACGCGACCAGCAGCAGGTTGACCACCATGGCCAGCACGAACGCCAGGGCGATGGCCATGCCGATCCGGGCGTACCGCGCGGTGACGCGGATCCAGCCGGCCTTGTAGACCAGCAGGGTGGCGGCGGAGACGGCCAGGGTGCCGAGCACCGCCTGGAAGGGGGCGCCGCTCCAGCGGCTGTTGTACATCTCGCTGATGACCCCGAGGAAGACGCCCTCGAAGGCCGCGTAACCAAGGATCAGCGCGGGCGACGGCTTGCGCTTGAAGCTCTGCACCAGGCCCAGGACCATGGCGACGATCGCGGACCCGAAGGCCAGGCCGAAGCTGGTCGTGGAGACCGGCAGCAGGGCCCAGGCGAGCACCGCGCCGAGGACCACGACGCCCAGCGTGGTCGCCGAGCGGACGATCACGTCGTCCATCGTCATCCGGCCGGCCGCGGGCGGCGCCTGCGGCGGGGCACCCTGGCCGACGGTGGTCTGCGCGTACGGGTTCTGCGCATACGGGTTCTGGCCGTACGGGTTGCCCTGCGCGTACCCGGCCTGCGGTGCGGTGTCGAAGCCTGCGTAGCCGTTGTCGCGGCCGAACCCTCGGCGCGAGAAGACCGGGTTGCTGCTCCTCATTTCACTCCTCCATGGCTGCCGTGCGCAGCCTTGGCTCAAGAGTAATGGATTGGCAAAGGATCGTCAGTGCTCCTCAAGGAGGATCTTTCCTTCGCCGTGCTTGACCAACGCACCACGCGGAAGCCATGTTCCCGGCCCGGTCCTTTTATATGCGCAGGCCCACGCGGAAGAGGCCGGCCGCCGGTCCCCCGCGGGAGGCGCTCGCGGGGACCGGCGGCCGGCCGGGGAGGGACGGTCAGGCCGGGGTCAGTGGCCCGGCCAGCCGTCCAGTCGGCGGTGCAGGGTGACGTCCGGCTTCTCGGTGCCCTTGGGCGCCTTGGCCACGGCCTCCTTGAGGACGCCGTTCACCTCGGCCGCGAGGGCGTCCACCCGCTTCTGGAGCTCGGTGGCGGGCAGCGTGGACCGGGTCAGCGCGTCCAGCCTGCGGTGGACGTCGGCCAGCCGGCGCCGGGCCCCTGCGTCCAGGGTGAGCGCGTGGGGCGTGGAGACGACGAACTGGTAGGCGCCGGCCAGGGTCTGGCAGCCGTCGCAGTACTTGTTGGCCGCGTCGCTGACGTTGACCGCCTTCAGGTGGTGCGCGTCCCCGGCGACCGTGACGATCTGGAAGGACAGCGCGACCGACCTGCAGTGGTCGTCCACCGAGCAGCCCATGGAGACCGCGCGGGCCTGGTTGCGGACGGAGGTCGCGTCGACCTTGCCGAACTGGCGGATGGTGAAGGAGTCGCGGGCCTGGGTGTGGTGGAGCCGGTTGGCGCCTGTGAACACACCGTCCGACACCACCGCGGCCGACGGCGCGGGACCGGTCGCGGCGTGCGCCGGAACGGCGGTGGCCACGCCCGCGGCACCGGCGGCGAGAAGGACGGTACGGACGGCCCGCCCGTTGAACGGACTGCTGCGTGGTTTCCGGTGGCTGCTCATGGGTTCTCTCCCGAGGAATGAAGGACGTGCTGACGAAGGGGCCCGACGCACGCACGGACGCGGCCGGGCCGGGGAGCCGCGACGGGTCAGGGCGTGGACACCGGGGCCGGTGCGTCGCTGGTGGGCGGCGGCGTCGTGGGCGCGGTCGAGGCCGTCGGCGTGGCGCTCTCCGAGGGGACCGACGACGTCTCCGTGACCGGGGGCGGCGGCTGCTGCGGGGACGGATCTCCGCCCGCGGCCGGGCCGCTGGTCTCGCTCTGTCGGGGCCCGTCCTCGCCGCGCGTCGGCTTGTCCGGTGCCGTCGAGGAGGCGGCGGACGACTGCGGCGCGGAGGCGGAGGCATCCGCCGAGGCCCCGGCGCCCGTATCACCCGGCTTGGCCTTGGCCGGTGCGCCCGGTGAGACCGAGGGCTCGCCGGGGACCGCGCCCGGCCCGCCCGGGGTGCCTTCCGGACCGGCCCCCGGCGCCGAGGCGTCCGGCGACGGCGGCGCCGTGGTGGGCACCCCCGGCTGGAGGATCGGCGCGATGGGCGGCTTCTTCGGCAGCGGCTGCGGGGTCACCCCGGACATCCAGGCGTAGGCAAGGCCGCCGAGCCCGGCGAGCAGCAACCCGCACAGCGCGACACGCAGGGTGGGCCGCCCGGCCGTGGAGCGCTTGGCGAGCCGGAACAGCCGGCCGCCGATCTTCACCGAGAGATAGAGGACACCGGCCATCGGGAACAGCAGCATCAGCGTGCCGAGCACCCCGACGAGGCCGGGCAGCACGTCACCCGCCGCGAACGCCGAGCCCGTGCCGGTGACCTGCTCGGTGAGCGAGCGGATCATCGTGCTGATGATCCGGGGCAGGTTCCACAGCCCGTAGCCCAGCTCGCCGATGATCAGCGGCACCATGGTCAGCACCCAGGTGGCGACGATGGTGCGCGCGGACTTCTTCAGCCCCGCGACCTCCTGGCGGGCCGACCGGCCCCGCTCCCCCGGCACCAGGGAGAGCAGGATCGGCCTGATCTTGCCGTACAGGTCCGGGACGCCCGCGAGGTCGCCCAGGATGTAGTAGCCGTCCAGCCGGACGGCGGGCATGAGCTGTTCCAGGATCTCGAAGTGGCCGAGGTAGACCGCGGCCAGGAAGAACTGCTCCCCGGTGGCGAAGTAGGCGCCGGCCATGGCCAGCATGAAGACGACGTTGAAGTACACCCCGCCGAAGTCGGTGCGGATGCGCCCGGCCTTGCCGATCCGGTAGACGTCGGTGACGTCGGTGTACATCGACGGCCAGATGAGGAAGAGCCCGCAGCCGATACAGCCGGGCCTCGCCCCGCCGTACCGGCACGCGGAGGCGTGGCCGAACTCGTGGAAGACGAGCGAGGCCACGGTGAGCACGAAGACCAGCAGGATGAGCACCGGCTGGTCCAGCACCTCCAGCACCGGCTCGATCGCGCCGAAGAAGCCGAACAGCCAGACGTCCATGACGACGGCCGCCAGCAGCACCGCCGCGACCACCACCGGCCGGTGCAGCCAGGCCAGTGACCTGGCGATCCGGGCGGTGCGCCGCTCGTCGAAGATGACCCGGTGGCCCTTGAGGGCGAGCAGCAGGTCGGAGCGCGGGGCGTCGACCTCGTCGCTCTCCTGACCCTCCGGGACCGTCACGCCCAGCGGGTCGAGCTTGTTCTCCACGAGGTAGCGGACGTTCTCCCCGCTGACCTCGCGGCCGAAACGGGCGCTGACCCGGTGGGCGATCGTGTCGTCGTCGCGGACCCCGTCGACGGACGACGCCACCAGGTACAGCAGGCGTGAGAGCTGCACGACCTGCCCGTCCCCCCGACGGGCGATGTACTTGGGCTCGGTGAAGCCCGAGCCCTGGTACTCACCGTGCAGCCGCAGCCCCGCGCTCAGCCGCGGGACGGGCCGGGCCGGCACCCCGGCTGCCGGCAGGCTGCCGGTCGCCACCTGCTCGTACGTCACCGGCCAGCCACCGGGTCCGGGCAGCGGTCCGGTGTCGTACAGCGTGGTCGTGCCGTTCCCCAGCACCGTCATCCGTGGTCTCCCCCCACATCGATGCCGCCGCACCGCCGCGCTTCCCCCCGGCATGGCCGCGGGGGCGGACCGCCCCGTGCTGCGGGCGCGGTCCGCCCCCGTGACCGCCGTCGCGGCGGTGGTGCTACTGCTTGACGCTGATCGTCTGTCCGGCGTGCGACTGGGCGTCCGACCACAGCGAGTGGTCGTTGACCGCGGCGGACTGGTTGGCGGCCTCGATGTTGGCCACGTGCTTGGTGACGTTGACCGTCTTGTTGAAGCTGAACTTCAGCTTGCCCAGGGCCTCGCGGCCCGGCAGCAGCTCCGCGGACTCGGCGTCCAGGTCGCGCATGTCCATGCTCATGATGGTGTTCCCCTCTTGTCCTGCTTGACGTGCTTGCTGTTTCCCGACGGTCCGGACTACTGGCTGACGCTGATGGCCTGCGAGGCGCCGGAGCTGGCGACGGACCACGCCGAGTGGTCGTTGAGCGCGGCCGACTGGTTGGCGGCCTCGATGTTGGCGACGTGCTTGGTGACGTTCACCGTCTTGCCGAAGCTGAACTTCAGCTTGCCGAGGGCCTCGCGGCCGGGCAGCAGTTCGGCGGACTCGGCCTCGAGCTCGTGGGCGTCCATCATGATGTTTCCCCCTCGGGAAATGGGCATTTCCGGTCGGACCGAGTCAGGTTCCCCCCGGACTCTGTCCAACTTGGTCGGACGAGCTGTCCAACGAGATTGGACACTAGGCCCTCGCGGCGGCTGCCCGCAACCCTTTTGGGTAATCACTCTTTCGGCGGTCCAGCTACTCGCCCGTAGACTCCCTTCCGACAGGGACGTGCGGCCGAGCGGCGAGCAGGACGAGCAGGAAGTGACCAACGGTGGCCAACGCACTGCAGCAGTTGATCCGCGAGCGCCTGGACCGCGAGGGCTGGTCCTACGGCGAAGTGGCGCGACGCGGCGGCGTCCCCCGCTCCACCGTCCACCATCTGGCCACCACCGAGCGCGTGGTGCGCATGCCGCAGGCCGGCACGCTGGAGGGCCTGGCCAAGGGACTCGAACTCCCGCTGGACACCGTCCGCCGGGCGGCCGCCGAGGCGTGCGGCATCCATGTGTACGGCAGCCCGGCCGGCGAGGACGACACCCCCACCGCGCCCCGCTCCGGTGACCCGGAGGTGGATCTGCTGATCGCCAGCGTGCAGCGGCTGTCGTCCGACGACCGCAGACACGTCACCGCGCTGGTGGAGTCCCTGCTCGGCCGCGCGGCGAAGCCGCAGCAGCGGGACTGAGCCGCGTACCGGGGCGCGTCGCGGAGTGACCGGGCGGCGCCCTCACCCGGCCGCGCTTCCGTCAACTCGGAAAAAGAAAGCAAGTCCACCCGAACGGGCCGAGATCCCCCGCTAGTCTCTCGTCCTGCCCGAGGAGCGAGAGCCGCACGACCACGGGCCCTTGGGGGGAACGTGTTGTTGGTGCATGGCGGCCCGGCCACCGCGGTGGTCCGGGGCCCGGACGGCGAGTCCGTCGTCCTCCTGTCCGGCGAACTCCCCGAGGTCCTCACCGACCAGGCGGTCCATGAACTCCTCGACCTCGCCGCGGCCATCCTGGACACCACCGAACTGGCCCTCTTCCGCACCTGCCTGGCCACCCTGCGCGCGAACGGCATGCGAGCGGGCCGCAGCATCGAGGTCGACGGCGCGGTACTGACGGTGTACGAGGGCTGAGCGGACCGCTCGGCCGGCCCGTCACGACAAGGGAATGTGCCCGGAGCCGGACTCGAACCGGCACGCCCGCGAAGGGGCAGCGAGGTTTAAGCTCGCCGTGTCTGCATTCCACCATCCGGGCAGGCCGTGGGCTCCGCATTCGAGATCCAGAGCCTATCGGGAGGGCTCACTCGGACAGCGGAAAGTACGGACCGACGTTGTCTTATTTTATTGATGTCTGAGGGTGCATCAGACCACGGAACGAGCCATCCGCACTTGCCAACAGCCTGCCGGGACTCCCGCGCACCCGTACGCGGAATGACGGAATTTCACCTACCGAACAAGGGCGGTCCCCCTGTTCCTGGTGGTACGCCCCCTCAGGGTCGGCCGTCCTCACCAGGTATGACACGGAGTGGCTCCGTCCGACCGGAGTCGCGGTAGGGAACGGGAACAGCGGCTGACCGAATGGCCGCCGGGAGCGGGAACCATGGGAACAGACCCCCGAGACCCGTCCGACAGGAGCACCACCCCGTGACCACCACACCCACCACCGGCAGGACCACCGCCGTGGCCGCGCGCGCCGCGGAGCTGTCGAAGATCTACGGGCAGGGTGAGACCCGAGTGGTCGCCCTGGACCGGGTCTCCGTCGACTTCCGGCAGGCGGAGTTCACCGCGATCATGGGCCCCTCCGGCTCCGGCAAGTCCACGCTGATGCACTGCGTGGCCGGGCTGGACTCCTTCTCCTCCGGCTCGGTGCGCATCGGCGAGACCGAACTGGGCTCCCTGAAGGACAAGCAGCTCACGCGGCTGCGCCGGGACAAGATCGGGTTCATCTTCCAGGCGTTCAACCTGCTCCCCACGCTGACCGCGCTGGAGAACATCACGCTGCCGATGGACATCGCGGGCCGCAAGCCCGACAAGGAGTGGCTGGACCGGGTGATCGGCATGGTGGGCCTCTCCGGACGCCTGTCGCACCGCCCTTCCCAGCTCTCCGGCGGCCAGCAGCAGCGCGTCGCCGTGGCCCGCGCCCTGGCCTCCAAGCCGGAGATCATCTTCGGTGACGAGCCGACCGGCAACCTCGACTCCCGCTCCGGCGCCGAAGTGCTGGGCTTCCTGCGCAACTCCGTGCGCGAGCTGGGCCAGACGGTGGTCATGGTGACCCACGACCCGGTCGCCGCCGCCTACGCGGACCGGGTGGTCTTCCTCGCCGACGGCCGGATCGTGGACGAGATCCAGGCCCCGACGGCCGACTCGGTCCTCGACCTGATGAAGCGCTTCGACGCGAAGGGCCGTACGAGCTGATGTTCCGCACCGCACTGCGCAACGTCCTCGCGCACAAGGCCCGGCTGATGATGACGGTGCTCGCCGTCATGCTCGGCGTCGCCTTCGTGTCCGGGACGCTGGTCTTCACCAACACCCTCTCCCGCGCCTTCGAGAACAGTTCCGCCCAGGGCTTCGACGGCGTCGACGTGGCCGTACGGGCCAAGCACCAGGCGGCCAGCGGCGACCGGGTCGGCTCCACCCCGGACCTGACCCCGGCGCTGCTCGCCAAGGCCGAGAAGGTGCCCGGCGCCGCCTCCGCCACCGGTGTGGTCAGCGGCTTCACCGCGCTGGCCGACAAGCACGGCAAGCTGGTCGGCGACGGCTGGCAGTCCATGGGCGGCAACTACTGGGGCACCAAGGACCCCCGGTACAAGCTCGTCTCCGGCCACGCCCCGCACGGCAGGGGCGAGCTGCTGATCGACTCCGAGACCGCCCGCCGCACCGGCTACGGCGTCGGTGACACCGTCCGCCTCTCGGTGGACGGCCCGGTCCTCACCCCGCGCGTCGCCGGCGTCTTCACCACCGACGACGGCAACGTGGCCGCGGGCGGCAGCCTCACCCTCTTCGACACGCCCACCGCGCAGACCCTCCTCGGGAAGAAGGGCACGTACGACGAGATCGACGTGACCGCCGCACCCGGCACCAGCCAGAGCGCCCTCAAGGCCGCGCTGGACAAGGCGCTCCCGGCCGGCCAGGTCACCACCACCACCGGTGAGAAGCTCGCCGCCGACCAGGCGGAGCAGATCTCCGCGTCGATGAGCGGGCTGCGCCAGGCGCTGCTGGTGTTCGCGGGCATCGCCCTGTTCGTCGGCACGTTCATCATCGCCAACACCTTCACCATGCTGGTCGCCCAGCGCACCAAGGAACTCGCCCTGCTGCGCGCGGTCGGCGCCTCGCGCGGCCAGGTCACCCGCTCGGTGCTCACCGAGGCGCTCGCGGTCGGCACGGTCGCGGGCGTGGCGGGACTCGCCGCCGGTGTCGGCATCGGCGCCGGGCTGCGCGCCCTGCTGAACTCCTTCGGCGCGAGCATGCCGGACGGGCCGCTCGTGGTCACGCCGGGCACGGTCGTCGCCGCGCTCGCCGTCGGCATCGTCATCACCGTGCTCGCCGCCTGGCTGCCCGGCCGCCGGGCCGCGAAGATCCCGCCGGTCGCGGCGATGAGCAGCGTGCACGCGACCGCCACCACCCGCTCGCTGGTGGTGCGCAACACCATCGGCACGCTGTTCGCGGCGGCCGGAGCGGCCGTGGTGTTCGCGGCCACCACCATGAACACCGACACGGGCCAGGGCGCGATGGGCCTCGGCGCGGTCCTGCTGATCATCGGCGTGTTCGTGCTGACCCCACTGCTGTCCCGGCCGCTGATCGCGGCCGCCGCCCCGCTGCTGCGCCTGTTCGGCGTCTCGGGCCGGCTGGCCCGGCAGAACGCGGTGCGCAACCCGCGCCGTACGGCGGCCACCGCGTCCGCGCTGATGATCGGCCTGACCCTGATCACCGGCATGACGGTGATGGCGGGCAGTCTGCAGAAGTCGATCGACAAGATGGCCGCGGCCTCGATCCGCGCGGACTACGTCGTCTCGATGGCCAACCACACCCCGCTCTCCCCCGACGTGGCCACCAAGCTGGCCGCCACCGACGGGGTGGCCGCCTCCAGCCCGCTGCGCAACGGCGCCTCGCGCATCGACGGCGAGACCGAGTTCCTGACCGGTGTCACCGGCTCGGCGATCGGCGAGCTGACCGACCTGAAGGTGAAGCAGGGCACGTTCGACGTGTCCGGCACCCGGATCGTGGTGGACGCCGACCGGGCGAAGGAGCAGGGCTGGAAGGCCGGTTCGAAGCTCACCGCGCACTTCGAGGACGGCAAGCAGGCCACCCTGACCGTGGCCGGGGTGTACGAGGGCAACGAGATGATCCAGGGCATCATGATCGACGACAAGGTGCTCACCCCGCACCTGCGCGCCCCGGCCGACATGCAGGTCCTTGTCCGCACGGCGGACGGCGCCTCGGACGCGACCAAGGACCGGCTGGCCAGGGCCCTCGGCTCCAACCCGGCGATCCAGGTGCAGGACAAGCAGGACATCACCGACGGCATCGCCAAGGTCTTCACCCTGATGCTGAACCTGGTCTACGGCCTGCTCGGCATGGCCGTGGTGGTCGCGGTGCTCGGCGTCATCAACACGCTGGCCATGTCGGTGTTCGAGCGCTCCCAGGAGATCGGGATGCTGCGCGCGATCGGCCTGGAACGCGGGTCGGTGAAGCGGATGGTCCGCCTGGAGTCCCTGGTGATCTCGCTGTTCGGCGGAGTGCTGGGCATCGGGCTCGGCGTGTTCTTCGGCTGGGCGGCCGGTGAGCTGCTGGGCACCAAGATGGCCACCTACGAACTGGTGCTGCCCTGGTCCCGGCTGGTGCTGTTCCTGCTGCTGGCGGCCCTGGTGGGGGTGCTGGCGGCGCTGTGGCCGGCCCGGCGCGCGGCCCGGCTGAACGTGCTCGGCGCGATCAAGGCCGAGTAGCGCTCGGCAGCCGTGGGGCCCCGTTCCGGGTTCGGAACGGGGCCCCACTGTCGTTCGTCAGGCGTTCCAGGTGCGGGTGCGCGCCGGGAGGCCCGAGGTGCCGGTCTCCGGGGTGCGGACGGCGAGGACCTGGTTGACGCCGATCTGGTTGCGCTCGAAGGCCAGCGCGGAGGCGGCCATGTACAGCCGCCAGACGCGGGCCCGGCCGAACCCGGCGAGCCGGGTGGCACGGGCCCAGTCACCCTCCAGATTGGCCACCCAGGCGCGCAGGGTGCGGGCGTAGTGCTCGCGCAGCGACTCCACGTCCCGCACCTCGAACCCGGCGCGCTCCAGCAGGGTGACGGTGGTCCCGATCGGCGCGAGTTCGCCGTCGGGGAAGACGTAGGAGTCGATGAACGCGTCCACCTCGTACGCCGACTCGTCCTGCTGGGGGCGGCGGGCGATCTGGTGGTTGAGGAGGCGTCCGCCGGGCCTGAGCAGGCCGTACAGGTCCCGGGCGTAGTCCAGGTAGCGTTCGGCGCCGACGTGTTCGGCCATGCCGATGGAGGAGATCGCGTCGTAGGGTCCGTCGCGGACGTCGCGGTAGTCCTGGACGCGGATCTCGACGCGGTCGGTGAGGCCCTCGTCGGCGACGCGCTTGCGGGCGAAGGCGGCCTGCTCCTGGGAGAGGGTGACGCCGACGACGCTCACCCCGTGCTCGCGGGCGGCGTGCACGGCCATCGATCCCCAGCCGCAGCCGACGTCCAGCAGCCGCTGACCGGGCTTCAGGCCGAGCTTTCGGCAGACCAGTTCGAGCTTGTCGCGCTGGGCGGTCTCCAGGGAGCCGTCGTCCTCCCAGTAGGCGCAGGAGTACACCATGGACGGGCCGAGGACGAGGGAGTAGAAGTCGTTGCCCACGTCGTAGTGGTGGCTGATGGCCCGCTTGTCGGTGCGGCGGGTGTGCAGGTGGCGCCGCCGGCGGATCTCCTCGCGCGGCGGGGCGGGCGGCAGCGGCGGCCCGACCAGCCGGATCAGGTCGCGGACGGCGGCCCGGGCGGCGGGGTCGCGCACCGTGTCGGCGAGGGAGCGGCCGCCGCCCTCGTCGTCGTGCTCCCAGAGCAGGCCGGCCATGGCGCCGAGGGCGGTGTACAGATCGCCCTCGATGTCCAGGTCTCCGGCCACCCAGGCGCGGGCCATGCCCAGTTCACCCGGCTTGAACAGCATGCGGCGCAGGGCGCGCCGGTTGCGTACGACGATCACGGGAGCCCCCGGGGGCCCGGCCTGGGAGCCGTCCCAGGCGCGTACCCGCACCGGGAGGGGCGCTCCCAGCAGTTGTTCGGCAACACTCACCAAGCGCGACGCGGCGTCGGCCATGACGCACACCTCCAAGACGACGATCCCGGATGTCCGTTACCACGTAAACACCGTGCCGTACCCGGCACAGTCCCGCATTGGGGTTACGACAGGGCAAAACAGGGGGCGTGGCCGGGAACGCCGAAGGACCTCCCGCACCACGGATGGCGGAAGGTCCTTCGGGTCGAGCTGCGTGAGGGTCGAGCCGGGCGGAGGAACTGACCGGAGGTCAGCTCGCCTTGGCCTTCTCCTCGGTCTTCTGCGCGGCGGCGACCGGGGCGGGCTTGGCGGCCTCGTAGAACTCCTCGCGCGGGTGCTCCATGGCGCCGAGGGCGACGACCTCGCGCTTGAGGAACATGCCGAGGGTCCAGTCCGCGAAGACGCGGATCTTGCGGTTGAAGGTCGGCATGGCCAGACCGTGGTAACCGCGGTGCATGTACCAGGCGAGACGGCCCTTGAGCTTGATCTTCATCTTGCCCATGACGATCATCGCCACGCCCTTGTGCAGGCCGAGACCCGCGACGGCGCCCTTGTTGGCGTGCTCGTAGTCCTTCTGCGGGAAGCCCCGCATGCCGGAGACCACGTTGTCGCCGAGCACCTTGGCCTGGCGCAGCGCGTGCTGGGCGTTCGGCGGGCACCAGGCGTTCTCGTTGCCCGCCTTGCGGCCGACGAGGTCGGGCACCTGGGCGTTGTCGCCCGCGGCCCAGATGTAGTCGGTGCCGGTGACCTGGAGGGTCGGCTGGCAGTCGACGTGGCCGCGCGGGCCGAGGGGCAGACCGAAGCGGGTGAGGGCCGGGTTGGGCTTGACGCCCGCGGTCCAGACGATCGTGTCGGAGTCGACCTCGAGGCCGTTCTTCAGCACGACGTGGCCGTCGACGCAGGAGTCCATCGAGGTGGAGAGGTAGATCTCCACACCGCGGCTCTCCAGGTGCTCCTTGCCGTACTGGCCGAGCTTGGGGCCGACCTCGGGGAGGATCTTGTCGGCGGCGTCGACCAGGACGAAGCGCATGTCCTCGCGGGACACGTTCTTGTAGTACTTGGCGGCGTCGCGGGCCATGTCCTCGACCTCGCCGATGGTCTCCGCGCCCGCGAAGCCACCACCGATGAAGACGAAGGTGAGCGCCTTGCGGCGGATCTCCTCGTCGGTCGTGGAGTCGGCCTTGTCGAGCTGCTCCAGGACGTGGTTGCGCAGGCCGATGGCCTCCTCGATGCCCTTCATGCCGATGCCCTGCTCGGCGAGGCCGGGGATCGGGAAGGTGCGCGAGACCGCGCCCATGGCGATGACCAGGTAGTCGAACGGCAGCTCGTACGCCTCGCCCACGAGGGGGGCGATCGTGGCGACCTTGCGGTCCTGGTCGATGGTGGTGACCCGGCCGGTGAGGACCTCCGCCTTCGGCAGCACGCGTCGCAGCGGTACGACGACGTGGCGAGGGGAGATGTTGCCGGCGGCGGTTTCGGGGAGGAAGGGCTGGTAGGTCATGTACGACCGGGGGTCGACGACCGTGACGGTCGCCTCTCCGAAGCGCATCTTCTTGAGGATGCGCCGAGCTGCGTACAGGCCTACGTACCCACCGCCTACTACGAGGATCCTGGGACGCTCCGTGGTGCTCATGCCATCGAGTATCCACCCGCCCCAGGGGGGTGGCTCGTGCGCCCCTTCACAAGCTTGGAGAGAGGGTGTGTTATCCTCCGCCGCCCGCGTGACGCAGGTCATGTTCACCAGGGGGAACCCCGGGTGATCCCGACCCGTTGTCAATGCCGCTTGAGCTGGCTTTCCGATCGCTTCGACCCCTCCCGCGACACCCCGCGCGACCGCTCCGGACACCCCCGCGAAACCCTGTCGCAATACGGTCGTGATCATGCTCCAGGGGCCGTCCGGACCCCGAACGGGTCAATGCGGACCCTTGTGTCCCCCACGGGGGCCGATTTCCTTGTGAAGAACTTCACGAAGGTTGTGGCGAGAGCCCCGCGAAGCGGCGTGTCGGCCGCCCCACGGAGGCGCTCAAACGTCGTCCAGGCTGCTCAGCCGCACACTACTGGACGGTAACAAGCCGTGCCAGTGCGGGCGTCGGAGCGGTCGCGCGGGATCAGGCGATGGACCACGCGATGCCGTCGAGGATGTCGTGCTCGCTGACGACGACCTCCTCGGCGCCGGTGCGCTCCATGATCGAGAGCAGCACGAGGGCACCCGCGCCGATCACGTCCACCCGGCCGGGGTGCATGCAGGGGATCTCCGCGCGCTCGGCGTGCGAGGCGCTGAGCAGCCACTCGGTGATCTGGCGGACGCGGGCCCGCGAGATCCGGGAGTGGTGGATGCGCGCGGAGTCGTACTCCGGCAGCTCCAGCGCGATGGCGGCCACCGTGGTGACCGAGCCCGCGAGCCCGACCAGGGTGCGCGCCTCGTCCAGCGGCACGGTCTCGGCGGCCAGGTCCAGCGCGGCCGCGATGTCGGCCCTTATGGCCGCGACCTGCTCGTGGGCAGGCGGGTCGGTGACCTTGCCGTCGTGCACCAGGTGCCGCTCGGTCAGCCGCACGCAGCCGATGTCCACCGACCGCGCGGCACGCACGTGGTCGTCACCGACGACGAACTCGGTGGAGCCGCCGCCGATGTCCACCACCAGATACGGCTTCTCCAGATGGTCGCCGCCGGACAGCTCCCGGGTCGCCCCGATGAAGGAGAACTCGGCCTCCTGGTCGCCGGTGATGACCTCCGGCTCCACGCCGAGGATGTCCACGACCCCGCGCGTGAACTCGTCCCGGTTCTCCGCGTCGCGCGAGGCGGAGGTGGCGACGAACCGCACCCTCGTCGCGCCGAGTTCGCGGATGACCTCGGCGTACTCCCGGCAGGCGGCGAAGGTGCGCTCCAGCGCCTCGGGGGCGAGGCGGCCGGTGCGGTCGACGTCCTGGCCGAGCCGGACGATCGTCATCCGGCGGTCCAGGTCGGTCAGTTCACCCGTCTCGGGGTGCACGTCGGCGACCAGCAGGCGGATGGAGTTGGTGCCGCAGTCCACGGCGGCCACGCGGGTCATCGCTGCTCCTCCGTACCGGACTCGGCCCCCGCCGCGCAGGCGCCGGGCACCACGCAGGGGCCCTTCGCCCACCACTCGGGCAGCATGGCGATCGCCTCGTCGCCCAGCGGGTTCACGCCCGGCCCGGCGGCCAGCGAGTGGGCCACCAGGACGTGCAGGCACTTCACCCGGTCGGGCATGCCGCCCGCGCTGGGGAAGCCCGCCAGCACCTCGATCTCGTCCCGGCGCCGGATGTAGTCCTCGTGCGCGGCCCGGTAGGCCGCGGCCAGCTCCGGGTCGGTCTGGAGCCGCTCGGTCATCTCCTTCATGACGCCGTTCGCCTCCAGCGTGCCGATGGCCGAGGCGGCGCGGGGACACGTCAGGTAGTACGTCGTCGGGAAGGGCGTGCCGTCCGGCAGCCGGGGCGCCGTCTCCACGACGTCCGGCTGGCCGCAGGGGCAGCGGTGGGCGATGGCCCGCAGGCCGCGCGGCGGGCGGCCGAGCTGGAGCTCGAAGGCGGCGATGTCCGCCTCGGTGGGCTCGGTGCGCGGAGTGTGGGGCGGGGGCGTTTCCATGACTGCTTCCGTAAGTGGCTTTCTCTCGGTCACCGGCGGATGCCGGTCACTGGTCGGAGGCGTCGGACTTGTCGACGCCGTCCCAGACGTTGGCGTACCAGGGCCGGTGTGCGGCACCCCGGTCGGTGCGGGACTGCTGGGCGGCGCCCGGGTCGATCACGACGTACCCGGTCTCCCCGGGCATCACATAGTGCAGCCTGCGCCGGATCTGCTGTTCGGCGTAGGCGTCGTCCTGCCAGCGGGCCTTCACGTCCCTGAGCTGCTCGACGCGGGCGCGGGCCTGTTCCTGGCGGTGCTTCAGCTCCGCGATCTCGGCGCGCTGGGAGACGTACTGCCGCATCGGGTAGGCGAGCGCCACGATCATCGAGCACAGCACCAGGGCCAGCAGGGCGGCACGGCCGGTGAGGCGGGAGCGGCGGGCCTGCCGTTTGGTCTGGGAGCGGTAGACGCGGGCCGCCGTCTGCTCACCGAGCAGCCGCAGCCTGGTCGTGGTGGAGAAACGGTCCCGGTCCCTCGCGGCCATCTGGCTCTCCGCCTCCACTGTGCCTGTGCGTCTTCTGCTGTGCGTCTCGCGCCGTGCGGCTGCTGGGCTCACACGTGCGTACGTCCCCGGACACGGTACGGGACCGGGTCCGGGGACGTACGTACGACGGGCGGGGCGGGGCGGGCTCGCGCCCGGGTCAGCCCCTGCTGTGCCTACTGGTTCGCAGAGCGGAACCGCGGGAAGGCGCTGCGGCCGGCGTAGACCGCGGCGTCGTCCAGGATCTCCTCGATGCGCAGGAGCTGGTTGTACTTGGCGACGCGCTCGGAGCGGGCCGGGGCACCGGTCTTGATCTGGCCGCAGTTGGTGGCGACGGCCAGGTCGGCGATGGTGACGTCCTCGGTCTCGCCGGAGCGGTGGGACATCATGCACTTGTAACCGTTGCGCTGGGCCATCTCGACGGCGTCCAGGGTCTCGGTCAGCGAGCCGATCTGGTTGACCTTGACCAGCAGGGCGTTGGCGACGCCCTCCTCGATGCCGCGGGCGAGGCGCTCGGGGTTGGTGACGAACAGGTCGTCGCCGACGATCTGCACCTTGTCGCCGATGCGGTCGGTGAGGGCCTTCCAGCCCGCCCAGTCGTCCTCGAACAGCGGGTCCTCGATGGAGACGAGCGGGTAGGCCGCGACGAGCTCCTCGTAGTACTCCGTCATCTCGGCGGCGGAGCGCTCCTTGCCCTCGAAGAGGTACGTGCCGTCCTTGTAGAACTCGGAGGCGGCGACGTCGAGGGCGAGGGCGATCTGCTCGCCGGGGGCGTAGCCGGCTTCCTTGATGGCCTCGAGGATGAGGTCGAGGGCCTCACGGTTGGAGCCGAGGTTCGGGGCGAAGCCGCCCTCGTCGCCGAGGCCGGTGGACAGGCCCTTGCTCTTCAGGACCTTCTTCAGGGTGTGGTAGACCTCGGTGCCCCAGCGCAGGGCCTCGGAGAAGGACTCCGCGCCGATCGGAGCGATCATGAACTCCTGGATGTCCACGTTGGAGTCGGCGTGCGAGCCGCCGTTCAGGATGTTCATCATCGGCACCGGGAGCAGGTGCGCGTTGGGGCCGCCCAGGTAGCGGAAGAGCGGCAGGTCGCTGGCCTCGGAGGCGGCGTGGGCCACGGCGAGGGAGACGCCGAGGATGGCGTTGGCGCCGAGCGAGCCCTTGTTGTCGGTGGCGTCCAGGTCGAACATGGCCTGGTCGATCAGGCGCTGCTCGGTGGCGTCGTAGCCGACCAGCTCCGGGCCGATCTGCTCGATGACGGCGAGGACGGCCTTCTCGACACCCTTGCCCTGGTAGCGGTTCGGGTCACCGTCACGCAGCTCGATGGCCTCGAAGGCACCGGTGGAGGCGCCGGACGGGACGGCGGCACGACCCGTGCTGCCGTCGTCGAGGCCGACCTCGACCTCGACCGTGGGGTTGCCTCGGGAGTCCAGGATTTCCCGGGCTACGACGACGTCGATGGACGGCACGAGCATCTCCTTCATGGATGTGACGCGATGAGTGCGGGGCGTGCGCCGGATGGCATGCCTTGCCTCTAGAGCCTAACCGTCCCAGGGGCGTCGGCCGTCGACCGACCGCCTCGTGAACGGGGTGGGACAGGGAGACGGTACCCATTGTTCCCGTCCGGAACAAAGGGTTCTGGGCAAAGGTTCCGGGCGGGCCGGCCGCGGAACGCGCACCGCCCCGGCGCGCGGGGGG
>NZ_MUNH01000187.1:0-7031 GCF_002154615.1 Streptomyces recifensis | reverse complement strand
CGTCCGCGGACGCATCAAACGCTGACGAACTCCGGGAGAAACGGAGTGAGGAGGATCACAGGCAGCCGCTCAAGATTCATTGCCGGTACGCCCACCCCCTGGTACCGAGAGAGGAGGACACCGCGTGAGGAACGGAGCAGATGTGAACACTCTTCCGGCCATACCAGCTCAGCCGCATTATCGAACCTTCGTGCCCATCTCCCTCCCCGCAGCACCGCTCGGTATGGCAGTCGTCGTAGCCACTCCCGCCGACGGAGGCGTCCGTTTGGCTCACCGAGATCAAGGACCTGGGCCTGGGCCTCTCCCAACTGCTGGTCCGGAGCCGGACCTTGTACGCACCCTGCGGCTGCGAGGAAGGGCAACCGGAGTGATCAAGCACTTGACCGGCAACACAGTTATCAACCTTGATAGATCTCCAGGCGATGCGGACGACATCGCTGCCGAGGTCCTGACTCTTCCGCGCAGCGAACGGTGGCGGAAGGCGGTAACGACGGCGCTCATCGGGGAATGGTGTGAGCCCTTGGTCCACGACGGCCACCTTCCCTTCACGGCTCTCGGCGCGCTGAAGGCCGAAGCCCGGAGAGTTCACCGCCAACTGGTTCCGATCTGGCGGCGGCGCACCCGACACGGCCGCATGCTGTCGCTCGACGCCGACCTCGGCGACGGGCTGTCGCTCTACGACTTGGTCGCCGACGGTGTAGACCTACTCACTCACACCACGAGCGGGACGTGCGAAGACGATAGGCTTAACGCCGTTCTACGCGGCCTCGACCTAGTTGAGCGGCAGGTGGTGTTCGCCTACGCCGAGGGCGAGAGCACCATCTGGACCGAAGCCGCGGCCGCATCTGGAGCCATGGACCCGACCGCCTTCGGCGAACGCGTGCGGCGCAAAGTCAAACGGCTTGCTGACGAACAGGCACGGCGCAGCAGGCTTCGACAGGCCATGGACAGCAGCCCTGAGTCTCTCCCAAATTTGTTGCCGGTCCGGCCGTCGTCTGGGACCGAGTAGGGACACCGCCCCTCCGGCACAAGGAGCATCTGCGTGAGCCCCGTGTACGTCCCGATCCGCCAGTCCCTCGTCGTTGAGGAACCCGCCGGTCACTTCAGCTTCCTCGACCTCTGCTCCCCCGGCCAGAAGAACATGGCGGCCGAGGACATCCCGAAGGGCGAGGTCCTCAGCGTTCAGGCACCCAGCCTGGGTGACCCCAGGTTCCTCGCACTCTCTCCCAGGCAGCAGCTCATGGTGGTCGAGGCCGCCGACGGCCTGCGTAGGACCAACGTTCCCAAGGAACGCGCAGTGGAGCGCACTGTGCCGTCCGTCCGCTACGCACATCCGGACCTGCTGCATGCCTGCACCGTGCGTTCGGTGGTCAGCGGCTGCACGCCCGTGCGGCGCTCCGAGACTGCCACCGACTGGGTCGAGCCTCTCGCGGCTCATACGCTGGTGCTGCCGCGCAGCGACCGCTGGAACCAAGCCGTGACCACCGCGCTGCTGGGCGACTGGTGCGCCCCGCTGCTGACCGAGGGGTTCCTGCCGGCCACCGCCCTAGGCGCGCTGAAAGCCGAGGCCCGCTCACTACACCGTCAACTGGTTCCGATCTGGCGGCGCCGCACCCGGCACGGCCGCGTGCTGTCCCTGGACGCCGATCTCGGCGGATTGTCGCTGTACGACCTGGTCGCCGCCGACATCGATCTGCTGACCCACACGACGGGCGGGGTATTCGAAGACGATCGGCTCAACGCCGTGCTCCGCGGCCTTAACGAAGCCGAGCGGCTGACGGTGCTTGCCTACGCCGAGGGCGACCGCACGACCTGGACCGAGGCATCCGCCGTGACCGGAGCCGCCGACCCGGAAGCCTTCGGTGAACGCGTCCGACGCAAGGCCAAGCGCCTGGCTGCCGAGCAGCGCCGCCGCATGGCCCAAACGCAGGTGGGGATTTCTCAAGAATCTTTGCCGGTAGGGCTGGAGCCCGAGACCGACAGGTGAAGCCCCTCCTGTCGAAGGATTCCAGTCAACATGATCGCTCTCCTCCTTATAGCCCTGCTGGTCCTTGCGCTCGTCATCTGGCGGGCCATGGACAAGGCCGCAGAAGCCGATGTCACCGGCATCATCAGGTGTACTCTCGCGGCGATTGTGACGCTCGTTCTCACCTACGTTGCCCTGCGGGTCGTACCGCCCGAGGCCGTTCCTGAGGTGCTCCAGGCGGCACTCACGGCTTTCAAGTCGGCATGACACCGCCCCCTGCTGGAGGTGGAGCGAGACCCCCTCACCGCCTGTCACACGTTTTTGGGTGGCCTGTGTCGTTTGAGGAGTTCGTCGAAGAAGGTGGTTAGGAGCTGCTCGCCGTGCGGCGGCGGGGCGTCAATATAGGTGGTGGGGCCGCCGTCGCTGGCGGCCGCTGCGCGCGAGGGGCAGGGCCCGGCCCGCGGGGTGCTGCACGCGCCGGACTGTGAAGAGGCACCCGAGGGCGCGCTGCTGCGCGATGTGCAGCGGGCCCTGCACGTCGCGGAGATCTCGGGGACGCAGCTGTGCACGCTGTGCGGGTGCGTACAGGAGCTGACGCCGATGCTGCGCGGCTTCGACCACATCGGCGACTCCTGACGCACGTCGGTCAGGGGGTGTCGCCGGAGTAGTAGAAGCGGCACACCACACCCGGGCCGCCCGATGGGCGCGGGTCGTCGGGGCAAGGGTCGTACAGTGCCCGGCCGCCGGGCCACCGGCCCAGCTCGGTCATCAGGGCGATGCCGTCGTCTATCTCTTCCGGCCGCCAGCCCGTGATGTCGAGCAGCAGTCCGTCCAGCGGACCGCCGACCAGGGTGGCGTACGTCTGGTGCGGCAGCGGGCCGGGGCGGGGGTCGTCGTGGCCGCAGCCGTACACCCGGCCGCGCAGCAGCTGCTCGTCATCGGTGTTCATCCGGCCAGCCTCGCAGCCATCACCGACAACCACCCCGGCCTCCGAGGCCGCCGGCTACCGACGGCGCCCGGTGCCGAACCGGCTGCGGGGCTTCACGGGCGGCGCTTCGGCTGCCGCGCGTTCGACTTCCTCCGCCTGGCGGCGCGCGACGCGCTCAGCCTCCGCCCGGTCGGCGGCCTCCTTCGCGCACGGCCCGCACAGCCGGTCCCGCTCGCCGGGCCACGAGGACCGCTTGATCTCCTGCCATCGGTCGTCGGTGAACTTGGTGCCGCACCGTGTGCACACCGGCCGCGGCGCCTCCCGGTGCGCGGCCTCGCGCTCTGCCCTGCCGCCGACGGGCCTCTTGGAGCTCCACCCGGTACAGCCGGTCGCCGTCGGGGGTGTCCAGGGCCTCGGACAGCGTCTGCCACTCATCGCGCCCGAGCCTGCGCCACACCGCGCCCGCGGCCCCGGGCCGGGTCGGCGGTGATCCGCTCCAGCTCGGTGACGACCACGGGCACCGCCTGGTGGTAGTCGACCGACCGCGTGGGAGAGCGCCGCAAAGACGCTGCCCGACGCCGTCGTGGCCACGGCCCGGATGCGGTGGTCGGCACCTCCGACCACCGAACTGCGTCTGAGCGCCGAAGGCCCTCACGACCAGCCCTCCCCCGGTCTCGGGACGCTGATCGACCTCAACGCACTGGGCCCCGGGGAGGACAGCATCCGGCCGGAGATGGCCGTCACGATCACCAGATCGCCCATCATGCACCACCAGGAGCGCCAGACCGTTCTGCGCCGGGCACTAGTGCACATGGCGCGGCACTTCGGCTACGTCTGGGCCGAGGAGGACCTGCTGTAGAGCGGTGGCGTGCCCGCGAAGCAACGACTGCGGGGCAGGGGTCCCGGCCCTTGGGCGTCTGCCCACACCGCGAGCACATCACCTGCCTCATGATCGCTTGGGGTTCGGCGTCGCACGCAGGACAAATCAGACGGCCCTGACCGCGTTCGGCTGCGGGCACTGGCGACTCTCTCCCGCACACGACTTTGACCCAATCCCGGCATCGTCACAGCCGCGGGTCCGGGATGTAGGCCTGCGTGCAGCGTGATCGCATGATCGGGTTCCAGGCGAACCAGTGCAGGTTCTCGGCACCAGTTCGCACAGCGACTCCAGCACGGGGGCGAGTAGCAGACGACGGTGCGTCACCGTGCCAGCTTTGGGCCAATGTTGGATTGGACTCACTTTGTGTTTTTGTGGGGCGCAAGGGGCTTTGTGTATGCCTTCCTGACAGAGTGGATCTGCCTGGGTCCAAGGTCCGATGTGTCTCTGGGGAGGGCATGTGAGTGCCGGGGCGGGCGCTATGGCTCTGTTGTTCAGTGAAGCGGAAGGCCGCATCCGGGTAGCGCTGGCTGAGGTGCCGGAGGGCACACATGCTCTGTCTGTGCCGGTACGTCGTGAGGGGATGAACCGCGCACCGCGTAATCGCCAGGGCTTGCTGCGCATTCGGGAAGTCGACCTGGTGACTGCGCGGGAGCAGCCGGCCTATGAACCTCCGGAGACTTTGGATAGCCGGCATCTGGTGTGGGTGCTCTCGGCGCAGCGGCGCTCTTGGGCCACGGTGGAGTCCCGTTTCGGAGACAGGGCGTGGGATGTAGCTCTGGCGCTGGTGCGGTGCGGAGGTGTGGTCCTGCGTTGCGCGGTTGATGACGATCTCGAGCTCGCCGGTCCGTTGGCATGGCGTCTGTCTCATTCGTGGGCATTACAGGCGGATGAGTTGCTGCAGGAGTTGCGCGGATGGCGGGATCCCGATGAGGTACGCAAGGAACTGCTTGCGCTGATGGCGCCGGTACCGGAGCTGGAGCGGGAGCATGTGCTGCTGGATACCTGTCCGGTGGGTTCGCCGCTGAGGGTGCCGCAGGACAGTGCGGTCGCGACCGAGGCGTGGACTGCCTATGAGGCGGCGGTGCGCGCGGCGTCTGTGTGGTGGCCGGCATACCTAGGCGGGGAGCGGTTGTCCGCCAAGGAGTTGGCTGGCCTTGCGTTGAGCGGGTCGAAGAAGTGGACCCCTCCACGGCAGGCGGCTTTCGAGAACCTGGTCGGGATGAGCTTTGACCTGGCGCTCGATGAGGCTGATGTCGATATTCGGGTGCGGGGGCCTTTGCGGTGGCGGGTGGGATCGGTGGCTGCCGACGCTGCGGTGGCCAAGCCGTGGATCGCTCTGCCTGCTGGTGCTCTGCGGCTGGTGGGGGAAGTCGAGCACGGCGGGCGGGGCGTCTTCTTGGTTGAGAACTCGGACACGTTTGAACGCGTGTGTGCGATCCCGGAGGTTACGTCGCAGTGGCTGTGCATCTGGGGCAAGGGGTACGTCACCAACAAGCTGGTTGCCCTGCTGGAGTGGATGCGTCCGGAGCGGATGGCCATCTGGGGAGACCTGGATGCGGATGGGATTGCCATCATCGATGATCTGTCCCGGCGCTTGGACCGCAAGGTGCATCCGGTGGGGATGGAAGTGGAGATGTGGCGTGCCGGCCCCTACCGGGATCAGGAGCCAGAGCAGTATCCGAAGGCACGCGCGCTGGCGGAGAGGATGGCGGCGGAGGGGCCAGTGGAACTGCGGGCCCTGGCGGCGGAGATCGCGGTCTCGGGCGAATCGTGTGAGCAGGAGCCGTTGCACCGGAAGGTGCTGCCTCGCTTGGTTGGGCTGTTGGAGGCGGTGCCGGCCGGTGGGTGAACAGCTCGCGTTCGAAGACGGCGATCGGCAGGATCTGGCGGCGGCTGTTCAGTTGGCCAACTGGCGGGCGTTCATGGCTCCCGTTGCTGAGGATGCTGGTGCTGTGGCGCAGCACCCGCAGGTGGCGCAGGTGGCGCTCGCCATCCTGAAAGCGTTTGCCGAGCATGCCGGGGCGCACGGGCTGTCGAAGGCTGAGGTAGTGCAGGCATTGAAGGGCAATCCTTCAGGGTGGCCGGAGGAGCTGATCGATCGCCGTTTGGCTGTCCTGATCCGGCTGGGGTTCCTTGAGCCGTATCTTCTGAAGGCCCATCAGGACCGGTATGTCGTGCGACCTGCAGGGCTAGCAGGTGCTTTGGCGGCTGAACGGCTGGCGGAGCACGGGGGTGTTGATGAGTTGATCTTGCTGTTGGATCGGGCGAGGGCTGTGTTCGATCGCAGCAATCCCGACCCCGAGGCGGCTCTGGACTATCTGGTGTCGTGCCGGAACGCGCTGCGGGTTTTCGCTCTGGATTTGCAGCGGCAGATTGCTACCGGCACGACGGCCGAGTTGATGGAGTCCCATCGACAGCATGATCATCAAGGGTTCACGCGCCAGGTGAAGGAACTGAACAAACTGGTCACGGACCGGTTCAGTGGTGACTGGGCGCTGGAGGAAGCTGGTTCGGCTCTGATCGAGGCGGAGCAGTTCTACCGTCTGCAGGTCATGGCCGCCGCGGACAAAGTACTTGAGCAGGGCGGCGGCAGTCTGAACTTTGACGTGCTGACCGTGAAGGAGTACGACCACGCCGCGGTTCAGGGTGACGTAGAGCTGCTGTCGCAGGTGGGTACGGCACTGGTCGCCGACGTGCCGGCAGTGTGGATCGAGCCGGCTCAGCTCCTGGAAACAGTGGAGAGGTTCACCCCTCGCTCTCGGGCACGTGTGCGGCCTCTCGTGGTCGAGGGCGACGACGAGGATGAGGACGATCCTTTTCAGTGGGCTGAGGATGCACATGCGCATCTACGGGAGCGGCGTCGGCTGCGGGCCGATGAGTTGTTGGCGGCGGACGAGGAAGTCGATCTTACGCAGGCGCTGTACGAAGCGGGATGGCCTGCGGCTGCATCGATCATCACCGACGTAATGGCGCTGAGTGACGATCCTGACGAGCCCTATACGGTCGTGGTGGAGGACGGTTTGCTAGCCGATCCGGAGGCCTCCGTCACCTATCTGCATCCCCTGCGTCTTCGGCGCCAGAATGTGCCTCAGAGGTCCGATGGGAGTTTGGGTGGCTTCTGAACAGGACGCCATCCGTGAGGCGGATGAGGACAGAGCGTTTCAAGCAGCCTTGCTTCTGGGGCGGTTGCGGGCCGCTGGAGTGACGTCGGCCGAGACGACCGGTCCCGTGGCGGTTGCCGCTGCGGCCGCGGCCGC
>NZ_MUNH01000186.1:0-3644 GCF_002154615.1 Streptomyces recifensis | reverse complement strand
CTCCGGGACAACCCCCAGGCCGGGTGGAGGCCCACTCCACCTTCAGGAGGTCCGGCGCACCCCACCCCTACAACCTGAGGCGGACCCGGCTTCGGGACCTCCGGCCGATCCCCGGCGCCGTACCCGCTCCTAGCGTGGAGACATGACCGCACCCGTCTGCATCAGCGCCTCGGCCGCCGCCGCACCAGCGCGGCAGACTCTCCCCCACCCCCGGCTCGCACCGGCCGGGACCTCGCTGTACCCCTCCTTCGCCTCCTACGTCCGTGCCCGCCACCCCGCCCTGCTGCGCACGGCCCGCTCGCTCACCGCCAACCCGAGCGACGCCGAGGACCTGCTGCAGACCGCGCTGGCCAAGACGTACGTCGCCTGGGAGCGCATCGAGGACCACCGGGCGCTGGACGGCTATGTGCGCCGCGCCCTGCTCAACACCCGTACCTCGCAGTGGCGCAGACGCCGGGTGGACGAGTTCGCCTGCGACGAGCTGCCCGAGCCCGAGCCGCGTCCCGGCGCCGACGACCCGGCCGAACGGCAGGCGCTGCGCGACGCGATGTGGCGGGCGATCCTGCGCCTGCCCGCGCGCCAGCGGGCGATGGTCGTCCTGCGCTACTACGAGGACCTCAGCGAGGCCCAGACCGCCGAGCTGCTCGGAGTCTCGGTCGGCACCGTGAAGTCCGCCGTCTCCCGCGCCCTCGGCAAACTCCGCGAGGACCCGGAACTCGGTCTCTCCCGCTGAGAAGCACAAGCACCGCCGCGAGGCGCAGCACACAGCGCGACTTTCCCTGCCCCTAGTGACATACCGCGCGGTATGTGCGCAGAATCAGCGCGACTCTACTTCCGTACAGGCAACGCTGCCGGGGAGGACGCCCGCTGTGCTGAGCACCATGCAGGACGTACCGCTGCTGATCTCGAGGATTCTGACCCACGGCGCGACCGTGCACGGATCGTCCCTGATCACCACCTGGACGGGCGAGGCCGAGCCGCACCGGCGCACCTTCGCCGGGATCGGCACCCGCTCCGCCCAGCTCGCGCACGCCCTGGCCGACCTCGGGGTGCGGGACGACGACCGGGTCGCGACCCTGATGTGGAACAACGCCGAGCACGTGGAGGCGTACTTCGCCATCCCGTCCATGGGCGCCGTGCTGCACACGCTCAACCTTCGGCTGCCCGCCGAGCAGCTCGCGTGGATCATCAACCACGCGGCCGACCGCGTGATCATCGTCAACGGCTCGCTGATCCCGCTCCTCGCGCCCCTGCTGCCGCAGCTGCCCACCGTCGAGCACATCGTGGTGTCCGGCCCCGGCGACCGCGCCCCGCTCACGGGCGGCACCGCCCGGCTGCACGAGTACGAGGAACTGCTCGCCGGCCATCCGGAGACGTACGACTGGCCCGAGCTGGACGAACGCCGGGCCGCCGCCATGTGCTACACCTCCGGCACCACCGGCGACCCCAAGGGCGTGGTGTACAGCCACCGTTCGGTCTACCTGCACTCCATGCAGGTCAACATGACCCAGTCGATGGGCCTGACCGACCAGGACACCTCACTGGTGGTCGTCCCGCAGTTCCACGTCAACGCCTGGGGCCTGCCGGACGCCGCGTTCATGACCGGCGTCAACCTGCTGATGCCGGACCGGTTCCTCCAGCCCGTGCCGCTCGCCGAGATGATCGCGGCCGAGCGCCCGACGCACGCGGCCGCCGTCCCCACCATCTGGCAGGGCCTGCTCGCCGAACTCGGCGCCAACCCCCGCGACGTCTCCTCCCTCGTCCAGGTCACCATCGGCGGCGCGGCCTGTCCGCCCTCCCTGATGGAGGCGTTCGACGCGCTCGGCATGCGGGTCTGCCACGCCTGGGGCATGACGGAGACCTCCCCGCTCGGCACGGTCGCCCGGCCGCCCGCCCACGCGATCGGCACCGAGAAGGAGTTCACCTACCGGCTCACCCAGGGCCGCTTCCCCACCTCCGTCGAGGCCCGCCTCACCGGCCCCGGCGGCGAACGCCTGCCCTGGGACGGCGAGTCGGCGGGCGAGCTGGAGGTGCGCGGCCCCTGGATCGCGGGCGCCTACTACAACGGCCCCGGTGCCGAACCCCTGCGCCCCGACGACAAGTTCAGCGCGGACGGCTGGCTGAAGACCGGCGACGTCGGCACCATCTCCCCCGACGGCTACCTCACCCTGACCGACCGCGCCAAGGACGTCATCAAGTCGGGCGGCGAGTGGATCTCCTCGGTCGCGCTGGAGAACGCCCTGATGGCCCACCCGGACGTCGCCGAGGCCGCCGTGGTCGCCGTGCCGGACGAGAAGTGGGACGAACGTCCGCTGGCCACCGTGGTGTTGAAGGAGGGCGCGGAGGTCGGCTTCGAGGCGCTGCGGGTCTTCCTCGCCGAGGAGTGCGGGATCGCCCGCTGGCAGCTCCCCGAGCGCTGGACGATCGTCGAGACGGTCCCGAAGACCAGCGTCGGCAAGTTCGACAAGAAGGTGCTGCGCAGGCGGTACGCGGACGGGGAACTGGACGTCACGCGGCTCTGAGCGTACTTCGCCGGCAGGGGGCCGAGGGTGTGCGAACACCCTCGGCCCCCTGTCAGTTGGTGCCGATCCGGGCCAGCAGGTCCACGATCCGCCCCTGCACCTCGTCGCTGGTGGACCGCTCCGCGAGGAACAGCACCGTCTCGCCCGACGCCAGCTTCGGCAGATCCGCCTGCTCTACCGCCGCCGTGTAGACGACCAGGGGGGTCCGGTCGAGCTGACCGTTGGCACGCAGCCAGTCCACGATCCCGGCCTGGCGCTGCTTGGTCCGCATCAGGTCCATCACCACGAGGTTCGGCCGGAACTGCCCGGCCAGCGTCACCGCGTCGGCGTCGCTCGCGGCCCGCGCGACCTGCATCCCGCGCCGCTCCAGCGTCGCCGTGAGCGCCAGCGCGATCTCCGCGTGCTCCTCGATCAGCAGCACCCGGGGCGGATGCTGCTCACTGTCGCGCGGGGCCAACGCCTTGAGCAGTACGGCCGGGTCGGCGCCGTACGCCGCCTCGCGGCTCGCCTGGCCGAGACCGGCCGTCACCAGCACCGGCACCTCGGCGGCCACCGCCGCCTGGCGCAGCGACTGCAGCGCGGTCCGGGTGATCGGGCCGGTCAGCGGGTCCACGAACAGCGCGGCGGGGAACGCCGCGATCTGCGCGTCGACCTCCTCGCGCGAGTGCACGACCACCGGCCGGTAGCCACGGGTGCTGAGCGCCTCCGCGGTCGTCACGTCCGGCGCGGGCCACACCAGCAGCCGGCGCGGGTTGTCCAGCGGCTCCGGGGGCAGCTCGTCGTCCATCGGCTGCGGACGCGGGGTGTCCGCGACCTCCACCGCGCCGCCGGGACCGTCCAGCGGCTCGGGCCCCTCGGCGGCGTTGGCGTCCGGTGCCCCTATGGCGTACGACCGGCCCACGCCCTCGGTGCCCGGAGCCCGGCGGGGTTGCGCGGGTGCCTCGGGGTGCGCACGGGCGCCCGCCTCGGGCTGCGCCTCCGGGCGCGGGGGCGGGGTGCCCAGCTTGCGGCGCCGCCCGCTGCCGTTGGTCGCGTGCGGGGGCGGGGTCGCGGTCGGCTGCTGCACCTGCGCGGCCTGCCGTACGAACGGCACGCCCTGGCCCAGCGTGCGCACGCTGATGG
>NZ_MUNH01000185.1:0-3405 GCF_002154615.1 Streptomyces recifensis | reverse complement strand
CAGAGGCCAGTACATCGGCGAATGTTCGATGCTGGTTGCTCATGGGTGGAACGTTGACTATTCGGCACACTTCACTGACTCCTTCCTAGTACTGCTTCGGCGTGGAACGGATGAGAGCAGCGAGGGGTGTCGGGCACGCTGTTGGGTGTCTGAGGGAATGAATCCCCTCTTTCGCCGGCCCCAGTGCACTCGAACCGGTTGGTTCGGGGTGATGGGTGGCTGGTCGTTGTTTGAGAACTGCACAGTGGACGCGAGCATCTGTGGCCAAGTTTTTAAGGGCGCACGGTGGATGCCTTGGCACCAGGAACCGATGAAGGACGTGGGAGGCCACGATAGTCCCCGGGGAGCCGTCAACCAGGCTTTGATCCGGGGGTTTCCGAATGGGGAAACCCGGCAGTCGTCATGGGCTGTCACCCGCTGCTGAACACATAGGCAGTGTGGAGGGAACGAGGGGAAGTGAAACATCTCAGTACCCTCAGGAAGAGAAAACAACCGTGATTCCGGGAGTAGTGGCGAGCGAAACCGGATGAGGCCAAACCGTATACGTGTGAGACCCGGCAGGGGTTGCGTGTGCGGGGTTGTGGGATCTCTCTTCTGTCGTCTGCCGGCGACAGGACGAGTCAGAAACCGTTGATGTAGACGAAGGACATGCGAAAGGTCCGGCGTAGAGGGTAAGACCCCCGTAGTCGAAACGTCAGCGGCTCGTTTGAGAGACACCCAAGTAGCACGGGGCCCGAGAAATCCCGTGTGAATCTGGCGGGACCACCCGCTAAGCCTAAATATTCCCTGGTGACCGATAGCGGATAGTACCGTGAGGGAATGGTGAAAAGTACCGCGGGAGCGGAGTGAAATAGTACCTGAAACCGTGTGCCTACAAGCCGTGGGAGCGTCGGATATGTGCTTGCACATATCTCGTGACTGCGTGCCTTTTGAAGAATGAGCCTGCGAGTTTGCGGTGTGTTGCGAGGTTAACCCGTGTGGGGAAGCCGTAGCGAAAGCGAGTCCGAACAGGGCGATTCAGTAGCGCGCTCAAGACCCGAAGCGGAGTGATCTAGCCATGGGCAGGTTGAAGCGGAGGTAAGACTTCGTGGAGGACCGAACCCACCAGGGTTGAAAACCTGGGGGATGACCTGTGGTTAGGGGTGAAAGGCCAATCAAACTCCGTGATAGCTGGTTCTCCCCGAAATGCATTTAGGTGCAGCGTCGTGTGTTTCTTGCCGGAGGTAGAGCACTGGATAGGCGATGGGCCCTACCGGGTTACTGACCTTAGCCAAACTCCGAATGCCGGTAAGTGAGAGCACGGCAGTGAGACTGTGGGGGATAAGCTCCATGGTCGAGAGGGAAACAGCCCAGAGCATCGACTAAGGCCCCTAAGCGTACGCTAAGTGGGAAAGGATGTGGAGTCGCAGAGACAACCAGGAGGTTGGCTTAGAAGCAGCCACCCTTGAAAGAGTGCGTAATAGCTCACTGGTCTAGTGATTCCGCGCCGACAATGTAGCGGGGCTCAAGCGTACCGCCGAAGTCGTGTCATTGCAGCGTGAAGCCCCAACGGGTGCTGTGATGGGTAGGGGAGCGTCGTCTGCCGGGTGAAGCAGCCGCGGAAGCGAGTTGTGGACGGTTGACGAGTGAGAATGCAGGCATGAGTAGCGATACAAACGTGAGAAACGTTTGCGCCGATTGACTAAGGGTTCCTGGGTCAAGCTGATCTGCCCAGGGTAAGTCGGGACCTAAGGCGAGGCCGACAGGCGTAGTCGATGGATAACCGGTTGATATTCCGGTACCCGCTGTGAAGCGTCAAACATCGAGCATCGTGATGCTAAGGCCGTGAAGCCGTTCCGGACCCTTCGGGGAAAGGAAAGTGGTGGAGCCGCCGGCCCAAGCGGTTAGTAGGTGAGTGATGGGGTGACGCAGGAAGGTAGTCCAGCCCAGGCGGTGGTTGTCCTGGGGTAAGGGTGTAGCCCGAGTGGTAGGCAAATCCGCCACTCATCAAGGGTGAGACCTGATGCCGAGCCGATTGTGGTGAAGTGGATGATCCTATGCTGTCGAGAAAAGCCTCTAGCGAGTTTCATGGCGGCCCGTACCCTAAACCGACTCAGGTGGTCAGGTAGAGAATACCGAGGCGTTCGGGTGAACTATGGTTAAGGAACTCGGCAAAATGCCCCCGTAACTTCGGGAGAAGGGGGGCCATCACCGGTGATGACATTTACTGTCTGAGCTGGGGGTGGCCGCAGAGACCAGCGAGAAGCGACTGTTTACTAAAAACACAGGTCCGTGCGAAGCCGTAAGGCGATGTATACGGACTGACGCCTGCCCGGTGCTGGAACGTTAAGGGGACCGGTTAGTCCTGTTTCGACAGGGCGAAGCTGAGAACTTAAGCGCCAGTAAACGGCGGTGGTAACTATAACCATCCTAAGGTAGCGAAATTCCTTGTCGGGTAAGTTCCGACCTGCACGAATGGCGTAACGACTTCTCGACTGTCTCAACCATAGGCCCGGTGAAATTGCACTACGAGTAAAGATGCTCGTTTCGCGCAGCAGGACGGAAAGACCCCGGGACCTTTACTACAGTTTGATATTGGTGTTCGGTTCGGCTTGTGTAGGATAGCTGGGAGACTGTGAAGCATGCACGCCAGTGTGTGTGGAGTCGTCGTTGAAATACCAGTCTGGTCGTGCTGGATGTCTAACCTGGGTCCGTGATCCGGATCAGGGACAGTGTCTGATGGGTAGTTTAACTGGGGCGGTTGCCTCCTAAAGAGTAACGGAGGCGCCCAAAGGTTCCCTCAGCCTGGTTGGCAATCAGGTGTTGAGTGTAAGTGCACAAGGGAGCTTGACTGTGAGACCGACGGGTCGAGCAGGGACGAAAGTCGGGACTAGTGATCCGGCGGTGGCTTGTGGAAGCGCCGTCGCTCAACGGATAAAAGGTACCCCGGGGATAACAGGCTGATCTTCCCCAAGAGTCCATATCGACGGGATGGTTTGGCACCTCGATGTCGGCTCGTCGCATCCTGGGGCTGGAGTCGGTCCCAAGGGTTGGGCTGTTCGCCCATTAAAGCGGTACGCGAGCTGGGTTTAGAACGTCGTGAGACAGTTCGGTCCCTATCCGCTGTGCGCGTAGGAATATTGAGAAGGGCTGTCCCTAGTACGAGAGGACCGGGACGGACGAACCTCTGGTGTGCCAGTTGTCCTGCCAAGGGCATGGCTGGTTGGCTACGTTCGGGAGGGATAACCGCTGAAAGCATCTAAGCGGGAAGCCTGCTTCGAGATGAGTATTCCCACCTCCTTGAGAGGGTAAGGCTCCCAGTAGACGACTGGGTTGATAGGCCAGATATGGAAGCCCGGTAACGGGTGGAGTTGACTGGTACTAATAGGCCGAGGGCTTGTCCTCAGTTGCTCGCGTCCACTGTGT
>NZ_MUNH01000184.1:0-11693 GCF_002154615.1 Streptomyces recifensis | reverse complement strand
CCGTCGCCTGACCGTCGCCCTCCCCGGCGGTGGGCGACGGTCAGGCGACGGTGCCGTAGTCGTAGAACCCGCGGCCGGTCTTCACGCCCAGGTGGCCCGCGTCGATGTAGCGCTGGAGCAGCTCGCGGGGGCCGGTGGGAAGGCTGGAGTTCTCGGCGGCGTAGTGGTTCTCGATGTCCAGGACGACGTCCAGGCCGACCTGATCCATCATGCGGAACGGGCCGCCCTCGAGGCCGGTGTTGATCATCCACATCCGGTCGACGTCCTCCGGGGTGGACACGCCCTCGGCGACGACGGCCAGCGCCTCGCGCTTGATGGCCGCCCAGATGCGGTTGAAGATGAAGCCGGTGCTCTCCTGGCGGGCCTCGAAGGGGAAGACGCCGTAGCGGGGCAGGACCTCCAGCAGCAGGTCCATGACGGCGCGGTCGGTGTGGCCGCTGGACATCAGGTCGACCGCCGCCTGCGCGGGCGGCATGTAGAAGTGCATGTTGACCACGCGCTCGGGCCGGGTGACGCCACCGGTGAACCGGCTGGTCGGGTACGACGAGGAGTTGCTGGCCAGAATGGCGTCCGCGTCGGCGAGCCGGTCGAGGTCGGCGAAGACCTGCTTCTTGAGCTCCAGGCGCTCCGGGACGGCCTCGACGACCAGCCACGCGTCGGCGAGGGCCTCGGCCAGGTCGGTGGTGGCCACCACGGAACCGGGCGTACCGCCGTCGACGCGGGAGGCGACCTCGGCCACGTGCTCCTCGACGTAGGCGCACGCCTGCTTCCCGGCCTCGGCGGCCGGGTCGTAGATCCGCACCTGGCCGCCGCGGGTGGCGAACATCAGGGCGATACGGCGACCGAGCGTACCCGCGCCGAGGACGGCGACCGAGCGGGCATCGATGTCGGTGGGGAGGGTGAAGGTCATGTCTGCACTTCCTTGGCGCTGGGGGGGGTGTGACCGACGTCCGGTTGCGGCGGCGAGCCATCGGATTCACTATGTATCCGATACACCATGTATGCAAGTGGAGTCGCGGTCCGCCGGTCCGCTTGCCGCTCGACGAGAAGAGGCACCATGCGCGCCGAAGAGGTCCGCCGCCACATCAGCACCCCCCTGACCACCCCCGTCTATCCGGCACGGGCCACCCGGTTCACCGACCGCGAGTACCTCAACGTCGTCTACCGCACCGACCCCGAGGCCCTGCGCGCCGTCGTCCCCGAACCGCTGGAGATCGACGAACCGCTGGTCCGCTTCGAGATCATGAAGATGGGCGACGTCGAGGGCTACGGCCCCTATCTGGAGTGCGGCCAGGTCATCCCCGTACGCCACGGCGCGGAGCACGGCGAGTACCTGCACGCCATGCACCTGGACAACTTCGCCGCCACCGCGGCCGGCCGTGAGCTCAGCGCCTACCCGAAGACCATCGGCACCCCCGCGCTCTTCCCCGACAACGGAGCCCTGGTCGGCACCCTCGACTACGGCACCCAGCGCGTCGCCACCGCGACCATGGCCTACAAATGGGAGCCCCTCGACCTGGACGAAGCCCGCGCGCAGATCACCGTCCCCACCTACGGCGTAAAGATCATCCCCGGCCGGGTCTGCGAACTCGCCCGCACCCAGATCACCGACATCACCGTCAAGGGCGCCTGGACCGGTCCGGCCCGCCTCGCACTGGTTCCCCATGTCATGGCACCGCTCGCCGACCTGCCCGTGCGCGAGGTCGTCTCGGCCAGCCACATCGTCACCGACCTCACCCTCGCCCCCTCCGCCCCCGTGCACGACTACCTCGCCCGCTGAGACGGCGCCCGCGCCCCGTCGCCTGACAGAGGGGGCCGGACCGCTGATCGCGACGATCAGCGGTCCGGGTCCTCACACGGCCCGGCCGAGGCGAGGGTCGGTCCGGGTCATCACCGCGCCAAGAGCCTGCGCAGCCAGTCCACCTGCACCACGCGGGCCGACCGGGACAGCGTCGCCTCGGGAACGAAGCCGGTGAAGCTGTGGAAGCCGCCCGGCCAGACGTGGAGTTCGGCCACGCCTCCGGACTGCCAGATGCGGGAGGCGAAGGTGACGACCTCGTCGCGAAGGGTGTCCGCGGAACCGACGTCCATGAAGGTCGGGGGAAGGCCGGTGAGGTCCTCGGCGCGGGCGGGGGCGGCGTAGGGAGAGACGTCCGGGCCGCCCCGGCGCTCGCCGAGCAGTGCCGTCCACCCCGTCTCGTTGAACGTACGGTCGAAGACGCCGAGGCCCGCCATCTGGTGGGTGGAGGGCGTGTCGTTGCGGTCGTCGAGCATCGCGCAGAGCAGCATCTGCCCGATCGGCCGCGGTCCCCCGCGGTCCCGCAGGAGGAGTGCCAGTGCGGCCGTGAGGGCGCCGCCGGCACTCGTGCCCGCCGTGACGATCCGCTCGGGGTCGCCGCCGAGTTCCCCGGCGTGACCCACCGTCCAGAGCAGGCCCGCGTACACGTCCTCGACCGGCGCGGGGTGCGGATGCTCCGGCGCCAGCCGGTACTCCACCGACACCACGATCGCGCCCAGCTCCCTGGCCCAGGCCAGGGGCAGTTCCACGCCGACCCTGTTGTGGCCCACGACCATGCCGCCGCCGTGGGTGTAGTAGATGACGGGGCGGAGGCGGCCGGCCGCCGGCGTGGTCGGGCGGCAGATCAGAAGCGAGATGTCGGGACCGCCCTCGGGCCCCGGCACCGTCCGGTCCTCCGTCTCGAAGGCACCGTCCATGGTCAGGTCCATGTCGGCCATCGTCCGCAGGGACGGGCTCTGACGGGCCGGGACGATCTGCTCGGGGGTCAGCCCGGGCGGCATCACCTGGTTGATCGCCTGCAGCGCGACGGCGAGTTCGGGGTCGAAGGGGGGCGGCACGTGCGCCATGGTTCTCCTTGCTCGGCCTGAGTGGTTCGAGGTGATCCGTGCGGTCACGGTGTGGGACACCGGCCCCGGGCGCCGCGCAGGACGACCGAGGCCGGTGCGTACCGCTTCCCGCTCGGTTTACGCCTGCTCGACCCGGTCCTCGCCCAGCGCGTTCATCAGGGCGATCTGGGCGCGGTCGCGGCGTTCGGCGAGTTCGGCGACCGACTCGGTGCCGAAGGCGTCCTGGGCCTGCTGGGTGAGCAGGGCGACGGTGGACTCGTCGAGAAGGGGCCGGCCGAGATGGGGCCAGCCTGCCGCCATCTGCGTACCGAGGTGGGTGAGGAAGTGCGGCAGGCCGCCGGGGCCACCACCGAGGTGGAAGGTGTGGAACGGGCCCGCCACGGCCCAGCGCATACCGATCGAATCGGTGACGATCGCGTCGAGCTCCGCCTCGGTCACCACACCCTCCGCGACCAGGTGCACCGCCTCACGGAAGAGCGCGGACTGCAGACGGTTGGCGACGAAGCCGGGAATCTCCTTCCGCAGGACCTGCGGCTTCTTGCCGAGCGCCGTGTAGAGGGCACAGGCCCGCTCCACGGTCTCCGGCGCGGTCCGCTCTCCCGGCACGACCTCGACCAGCGGCACGAGGTGCGGGGGGTTGAACGGGTGGCCCACGACGAGACGGCCCGGCTGCTCCAGCGCCTCCGCGATGGCGGTGGCGGGAACGCCGGAGGTGGAGGTGGCGAACAGGGCGTGCGCGGGCGCGGCCTGCTCGACGGTGCGCCAGATCTCCTGCTTCACGCCCAGCCGCTCGGGACCGTTCTCCTGCACGAGGTCGGCGTCCGCGACGGCGGCCGCGAGATCGGGCTCGAAGCGCAGCCGGTCGGTCAGCCCCTCGGTGGGCAGGCCGAGCGCGGCCAGGCTCGGGGCGATCTCCTCGACCCCGGCCCGCACCTGCTGCTCCGCCTCGGGGCGCGGGTCGGTGACGGTGACGCGCAGGCCATGGGCGAGAAACAGCGCGGTCCACGAGGTACCGATGACGCCGGCGCCGATGACAGTGGCGCTCCGGTAGCCGCCGGGGCCGGCCGGGCTCTCCTGGTCGGCGCGGGTGGCTGAGGTGGGGCGGGTGTCGGGCATGACGGGCGACGCCTTCCGTGCGAGGTGCTCGATGGCTGGGCCGTCCAGTACACGCCGGTCGTCGATACCCGTCCAATATCCGGAGCAGCGATTCCCATATCCTCTGAGATATGGACCTGTCCAGCCGACTACTCGAACAGTTCCTGGCCGTGGCCGAGGAACGGCACTTCGGGCGGGCAGCCGAGCGCCTCTCGATGCGCCAGCCACCGCTCAGCCAGGCCATCCAGCGGCTGGAACGCCGGGTGGGCGTCCAGCTCTTCGACCGCGGACCCGGCGGTGTCCGCCTCACCCCCGCGGGCGAGGCCTTCGCTGCCGACGCGGCCCGCCTGCTCGCCGCCGAGACGGCGGCCCTCGACCGGGCTCGCCGTGTCGGCAGAGGACTGGAAGGCGACCTGCGGCTCGGCTACGTGAGCCTGCTGAGCCTGCGCTATCTGCCCCGGCTGCTGGGCGCGGCGGCCCAGGAGCTGCCCGGCCTGCGCATCCGGCTCCACCAGGACTCCTCGGCCGCGGTGGCCGACAAGCTCCTCGCGGGCTCGCTCGATCTGGGCTTCGTCCGTGACCTGAGTGCCGTCTCCGCCGAACTGGTCACCAGTGTCTTCGCCCGCGAACGCGTCATGGCCGCCCTGCCGACGAGCCACCCCCTGGCCGGCGCGGAGGCCCTGGACCTGACCGAACTGCGCGACGAACCGTTCGTCCTGCCGACCGGGAGCGCGCTGCCGGCACTGCGCGGACAGATCCACCGCGTCTGCGAGGCCGCCGGATTCACCCCGGACGTCCGGGCGTCCGCCGACGACCTCACCGGCCTGCTCAGTTACGTCGCCTCGGGCCTGTGCGTCAGCCTGCTGACGGAGGCGCTGCTCGACCTGCCGGTGCCCGGCATCACCTACGTCCCGCTGCGCGGGGCGCCGGGGCGCCTGGAGAGCACCGTCACCGCCGTCCACCGACCGGACCCGGACCCGGCCGTACGACGGGTACTGGAGCTGGCCACCGGGTTGTACGGCGGTGGTTGACGAAGTCCCCAGGGGGCGAGGCACCACCAAGGTTGGCAGGGGCCTCGCCTGTTTCTGCAGGCGGCTCCTGAGAAGCATCGACGGATGACGAACGCACGGCTCCCCATCGGCTGGACCGTCCAACGCATCCGCGACGTATCCGGCGATCAAGAGGCTGTCGCCCTGGATGTCGATCGCGTGGTGCGCCGGGTTTCCCACACCGGAACCCACGAGAGACTCCACCCCGAGATCGTCCTCGGCTTCCACAGCCTGTGCCTCGTGAAGCCTCTCCATGACGACTGCTGGTACATGGGCAGCCTGTACGAGGACGGCTCTGTCGACTGCTGGACGCGTTACGACGATCTGTACGAAGCGCTGCGCGGTCTCTGAAGGCTTGCCAGGCCGTTCCGGTGCGCCTCGGTCAGCGCGGGTGGGACCAGGCGTGGTGGGTGGGGGCGTATGCGCCGCCACCACGAGGAGGTCGGGGTGGCGGGCCGCTTGCCTGCGGGCGTAGCGAGTGAAGCGGGCTCGGGCTGCGTCGGTGCCCTCCGGGACGGCCGTTGTCATGAAGGGCTTGGTGCCGGCCAGCAGGGCGTAACCGGGGGGAAGAGCAGCGCGCCTTGGTGGCCGGGGGTTCAGAGGAGGGTCGGCGATCGGGTGGCCGCGTCTGCGGGGATGGTGCGGGTGGGCACGACTGGGTGCACGCCCAGCGGGGCGCACCGGAGGTGGGTGGCGCCGGTCGCGCGGCACCCGGCCGTCACCCGGTCCGCCACGGTCGCGTCCAGGCGGTCGCCAACGCCGAGCGGGCTCACCGGCTTTCCGCTCAGCCAGGCAGGCGACAGGTTTCCGTCCGGGGTGAGCAGTACAGCTAGATCCTGTATTTGCCGTTCCATCAGGGACCCCTCATTGGAAGAGGAGCCGGTCTCGTACTGAAACGCGAGGGGAGATATCAATTTCCATGGCACCGGCACACTCGCCCACAGAGAAGTCGATCTGCGCACCGACAGCCGAGGGAGTGGACGTGAAAGCGAGCCGCGTGGCGCCCTCGCGGTAGACATCCAGCAGCGCATCACCGTCGTTGTTCGACCAGAGCACCCTGACCGATCGGGTAACGGCTTCATAGGAGAGCACAAGGATGCCATCATCGGAGCGCCAAGTCAGTGCACGCGCTCCACCCTCCTGAATCTCTGGCCATTCACCGGTGGTGTCGAAAATTTCATCATCACCGGGAATCAAAAACTCGCCGTACACGACTGAACCTACTCCCTGATCGCTGCATTATCTCGCTCGATTAACGGAAACGACTGCCCGTCCCACGGAAGATGACACTACTGAATCTAGCGGTTCCGTCCGGCATGAGTTGCCACGACGTTTCAGCTTCCAGCGCGCCACCTGGGCCTTGAAGGACTGAGCGAGTGATCCCGAAGTCCCCCCATTGATCGGTCCAGGTTCGCTCAAAAGGTTGTTTGGCTGCTGCGGTGAGATGGTCGTTGACATACTCCCGCATTTCCGGCGTGTCACGGATTCCGATGCGACGCAACTGGTCTGCGTTCTGTCGAGCCCGCGCAGTGTTGTGATCGTTGGGTTTGATGTCCCCGCCCCGGTGTCCTGCACCGGCTTGGTGCCGGGGTCCTCGCCCGCGCGGGCCTTCGCGTTGTAGGCGTCGGCCTTCTTCTGATATTCGTCCGCCGCGTCGTCGAACGCCTTCGTGCCCTTCTTGTACAGCTCGACGGCCTCCGCCGCCTGTTTCTGCGCCCAGGTGACCGTGTCGGCGTACCGTTCCAGCGCGTCCGCCGCCGCGCCGCAGGCCTCGGCCGCGTGGGCCCACTTGGCGGGGTGGACGCCGAACTTCTCGCGGAAGGCGTCGCCGCCCTCGCCCTTCCAGCCCGCCGAGTCGATCTTCTTCAGGCCCGAGCCGACCTTGTCGAACGCCCCGTGGAAGTCCTTCAGGTGCTTCGCGCTCTCGCGGATCTTCTCCGGCTTGCCGTGCACGAGTTCGTCGGCCTGCTCGGTCCGGCCGAGCTGCTGCTCGCCCGGCATCGCGCCCAGGTCGGAGGCGACTTCGTCGCCCCAGTCCTCCACGCCGTCGGCCCAGTCGTGCAGGCCGACGCGGTCCAGCGCGCCGCCCAGCTTGTCCGTGCCGGAGTCGACCAGCTCGCCGGCCTTCTTCTTGCCCTTGTCATACAGGTCCTCGGCGCCGCCCAGCAACGAGTTGATGAGGTCCCCCAGCCCCATCAGCCCTCACCGCCCTGCCGCTCCGCCGCCTTCGCGCGGGCTTCCGGGGACGGGCCGAAGGTGTCGTCGAGGAACTGGTCGTACTCCTTGTCCGACATGCCCACCGCGCCGTGCAGGTTCTCCGGGGTGACGGGGACCGTGCCGATCAGGGGCGCGGTCATCGCGTCCCGGCCGGCGTCCTTCCAGCCCTGCTTGCTGTTCTCCCACGCCTGCTCGAACGACTCCTGCGAGTAGTCCACCGTCCGGCCGGACTTGGCGATGTCCCCCCAGCCCATCTTCTCCACGTCCTCCTCGGAGGCGTAGGGGTTGCCCACCGCCGAGTTCGCGACGACCTTCACGCTGCCCTTGAGGTACTGCTCGGTCTCGTAGTACGTGCCCGCCGACAGGTTCGTCTTCTGCGCGAAGGCGTTGCCCTCCGCGACCAGGGCGCGTACGCCCCACTCCCAGCGTTCGCAGAACGTCTTCAGCTCACCGGTGAGGCCCTCGTGGCCCAACTCCAGTCCCGACAGGGCGATTCCGGAGAAGCCGCGGCCCGCGCCGGCCTGCCCGGCCATGCCCAGCTCACCCAGTTCACCCAGCGCCTCCGTCAGGCCCTTGGCTATCTCCTCCAGCCCCTGCGCCTGGAGATCCATCCCGCCCTCGCCGCTCATATCGCACCCCCGTGCCGCGCCTCGTCGTCCAGGTCCACCGCCGCGCCGTCCGGCACGATGCCCGCCACCGGCGGGAACACCACCCCGTCCGAACCGTCCGCGCAGTCCAGCACCACCCCGCACGGCACGCCCGCGGCGGGCACGGCCACATCCAACAGCCGTGCCCCCAGCACGCGTTGATACGTCCACTCCCGCGCCGACTCCCCACGCGCGGTGGCGTACCGGGCGAGCGCCTGCTCGTCGGAGAAGGCCAGGATGAAGCGGATGCCGTTGAAGTCGGCGGTCAGCAGCGCCTGTTCACCGTCCGGATCATCACCCAGCGGCACGAGAACGGGAGTACGGCGGAACTCCCCCAACAGCTCGGCGAACTCTCTTTTCCTGACCGCCACTTCCGCCGCCTGGGCGGGCGCGATGCCCGAATCCGCCCTCCGGTCCCCGTTCTCAGACATGCCGCCATCATCACGACTGCGCCGAGAGCGGACAAGTTCATACCCGTCACACCCTTGTCACCGTGCGGGATGCGGCGGTCGCGGGGAACCGCGCGCACGTTGGGCCGACCGAGCCAGGCCGGGCGGGTTCGGCCCATGGTTTCCGGAGGACCGACCGGAAGTGACGTAGGGTCAGGCTTCGTGTCTCTGCGTGACGCAGCCGCCCTGGTGATGACGGCTGTCCGGCGTGAGGAGTGCGGATGAACGGCTGGGCCGTCGTGGCCGCCGGGTGTGTGGTCGTCGGCTACGGGGTGTTCTCGCGGCGGCTGTCGACCACGGTGCTCTCGGGACCGCTGGTGTTCATGCTCGTGGGTGTGGCGATCGGCCCGCTGGGTCTGGACGTGCTGGACCGTGCGAAGGACCCCGGGGTCACACGGACGCTGCTGGAGAGTGCGCTGGTGCTCCTGCTGTTCGCGGACGCGGCGGCGATCAGGCTCCGGGACCTGCGCCGGGAGGAGTTCCTGCCGCTGCGGCTGCTCGTGGTGGGGCTGCCGGCCACGATGGCTCTGGGGTGGCTGGCGGCCTGGCCCCTGCTGCCCGGCCTTGGTGTGTGGGAGTTGGCCCTGGTCGCCGTCATCCTCGCGCCTACGGACGCCGCGCTCGGGCAGCAGGCGTTCTCCAACGAGCGGGTGCCGCCGCTGATCCGCGGCGGCCTGTCCGTGGAGTCCGGTCTGAACGACGGTCTGGCGCTTCCGTTCTTCGTGCTGGCACTCGCTGCGGCCGGTGAGGGGCACGGTCATCCGGGCGTGGCCGAGACGTTCCTGCGGGCGCTGCTGCTGAGCAGCGCGATCGGCATCGCGGCCGGCCGGGCCGGGGCGAGTCTGCTGCGCCGGTCCCTGACCAGGGGGTGGAGCACCTCCGACTGGCGGCAGTTGACGGTCCTCGCCGTTCCGGCCGTCGCCTACGCGCTGTGCGTCATGGGCGAGGGAAGCGGCTTCATCGGTGCCTGGGCCGCCGGCCTGGCCTTCGGCGTCCACCTGCGGCGGGCACCCACCGGTCCGCACCTGCGTCCCGAGGACTCCGATCCCGTGCACAGCACGACGTTCACCGAACGACTCGGCCTCCTGCTCGCCTCACTGAGCTTCCTCGTCTTCGGCGCGGTCATCCTCGGACCGACGCTCCAGCACCTGACGTGGCGGATGGTCGTCTACGCGCTGCTCAGCCTCACCGTCCTCCGGATGCTGCCCGTCGCTCTCGCGCTGATCGGCACCGGGCTGCGCGCCGCCTCCGTGGCCTACATCGGCTGGTTCGGTCCGCGCGGGCTCGCCTCCCTTGTGTTCGGCCTGCTCGCGGCGGAGGAACACCTGCCCGGGGGAACCCTGCTGAGCGGGGTCGTCGCCGTGACCGTCGGGCTGAGCGTCATCCTCCACGGAGCGTCCGCCCCCTTCCTGGGGGACCGCTACGGCGTGTGGTTCACCAGGACCTTGAGCAGGGAGAAGACCCTGCGGGAGAACGCGCTCGCTCCCGAGGACACACCGCGCTGACGGACGCCCATGTGCGGGGCGGCTCAGCGGGCGTCGGGGCATCTCCTCGGAGGGGGTCCGGCGGGCATCGTACGAGTCGGCCTCAACCCCAGATCGCCCCCGCGCACGCCGTGCCCGCGAAAGCCGCTCCCAGGCCCGCCACCACGCTTGCCGCCACGTTGGCCGCCGCCAGGAAGCGGGCGCCGTCCTCCGTGAGGCGGAGAGTCTCGTAGGAGAAGGTGGAGTACGTGGTGAGGGCGCCGCACAGCCCGGTGCCCATGAGGAGCTGGACGTGGGAGGAGGCGGCGCCCGCCGCGACCGCGCCGGTCAGCAGGCCGAGGATGAAGCAGCCGAGGACGTTGACGGTGAAGGTGCCCCAGGGGAAGACGGCGTCGTGGCGTTTCTGGACGGCGCGGTCGGTGAGGTAGCGCAGCGGGGCTCCGGCCATGCCGCCGATGATCACGAGGAGCCAGTTCACGCCTTCTTCTCCTTGCCCGGGTGACGCCGCGAGTGGCGGCCCGAGTGGCTGCCGGCGTAGCGGATGACCTGGCACTCGTCCAGGATCACCAGCCCCGACTCCACCAGTTCGTCCAGTTGCGGCAGAAACGCCCGTACGCGGTCCGGGGTGTCGACGATGACGATCGCCACCGGCAGTTCCTCGTTCAGGGAGAGCAGCCGGGCGGTGTGGATCAGGGAGGACGCGCCGAAGCCCTCGATTCCCCGGAACACGCTGGCACCCGCGAGGCCGGCCGCGTGCGCGCGGTGCACGATCTCGCTGTAGAGCGGCTTGTGGCGGTAGGTGTCGTGCTCGCCGATGAAGATCGTCACCCGGAGGGCGTCGCCGGTCAGCCGTGTCGTGGTCATCGCTGCCTCCGGGCCAGGACGCGGCGCGTGAGCGCGACCGCGAGTCCGACCGAGCCGAGGGCCGCGAACAGGGTCGCGGCCAGATAGGCCAGGGCGGTGCGCGCCTCACCGGCGTTCACCAGCCGCTCGATCTCGACGGCGTACGTGGAGAACGTGGTGAAGCCCCCGAGCACCCCCGTCCCGAAGAACGGCCGGACCAGCCGGTGTGCCGTCCACACCTCGCTGATCAGCACCATGAAGACGCCGATGACCGCGCAGCCGGTCACGTTGACCAGCAGGGTGGTCCAGGGGAAGCCGGGGTTCGCCACGGGCCACAGCAGCGACGCCGCGTACCGGGCCGTCGCACCGATCGCGCCACCGGCCGCTACCACCGCCACGACCGGGCCCTGACCGCGCCACGCCTCCTGCCGCTGGGCGGGAGAGCGCAGGTCGAGGTCGGGGTCGACGGGTTCGTTCGTCGTGGGTCGCGTCATGGGCGTACGTCTCCTACTCGCCGGGGCCCGCGCAAGCGGGCGCGCTCCATCGCAAGTAGGGACTGTTGGCGGCGTCGATGCCGCGGTTCGGGTACGGCGAGCCCCACCGCCGCGCCGCACGGGTGAGGCGCGGCCGGTGACCAGCGTATCGCGGGGGCGGGACGGGACGCAGCGCGGCGGTCGCGTCTACGACGGGGTCAGCGGGAGGTCGTCCGTGTACGCGTTGACCGGCTGGGCGATGGGGTGGGTCTCCCGGACGTCGAGCGCGGCCTCGGCGGTCTTCGTGCCGAGCCGCCCCGCGGGGTGCCAGGTGCCGGTGACCGCGAGCCAGGTGTTGGCGGGCGGGGCGTCGGGGCCGTGGACGCGGACCTTGACGGTCTGGGAGTCGGCGGCGCAGCAGGTGAAAATGATCCGGGTCAGGTACCAGCCGCCGCCTGGGCCGGCCGGGGTGACGAAGCCGGTGAGCTGGACCTGCCTGCCCCTGATCGCCCGCGTGGGGTCCTGCTGGACCCGCTGGGTGAAGCCGGTGAGGGTCAGGGGGAGCGGGGAG
>NZ_MUNH01000183.1:0-12811 GCF_002154615.1 Streptomyces recifensis | reverse complement strand
GTGCGGCACGACGGTGGTGCCACCGTCGTGCCGCACCTGCCCGCCATGCGCTACACACCCGGCGGCATCGTCGCGGCCGACGGCCACTGCCGCGCCTTCGATGCCGACAGCGACGGAACGGTCTCCGCCAGCGCGGTCGGCGTGGTCGTCCTGCGGCCCCTGGCGGACGCCCTGGCCGACGGCGACCACGTCCACGCGGTGATCCGCGGCTCGGCCGTCAACAACGACGGCCGTCACAAGGCGGGCTTCACCGCCCCCAGCGTCGTCGGCCAGGCCGAAGTGGTCCGCACCGCTCACGAGGTCGCCGGCATCGACCCCCACGAGGTCGGCTACGTCGAGGCCCACGGCACGGGCACCGCGCTCGGCGACCCCATCGAAGTGGCCGCACTCACGCGGGCGTTCGGAAACGGCGAGGGCCGCGACGCCCCCTGCCTCATCGGCTCGGTGAAGACCAACATCGGGCACACCGACGCGGCGGCGGGCGTCACCGGACTCATCAAGGCCGTCCTCAGCGTCGAGCACGGCGTCGTCCCGGCGACCCTCCACTACCGACGGCCCAATCCGGCCGTCGACTTCGCCACCTCCTCCTTCGAGGTCAACGCCACCGCCCGCCCCTGGCCGACGGACGGACCGCGGATCGCCGGTGTCAACGCTCTCGGGGTCGGCGGCACCAACGCCCACGTCGTCCTCGAACAGGCCCCCCGTCAGGGGGAGTCCGCACCCTCCACCGGTCATGAGCTCCTGCTGGTGTCCGGCAAGACTCCGGCCGCCGCCGAAGCCGCCGCGGACCGCCTTGCCGAACACCTCGCCGCGCACCCCGGAACTCACCTCGGCGACGCCGCCCGGACCCTTCAGGCCGGCAGGACACACCACACCCACCGCCGGTTCGTGGTGGCGTCCGGCACCCAGGACGCGGTGACCGCCCTGCGCGGCCGCACCGCCGCCCCCGGGACGGGCGCGCTCTCCGACGCCGAGCTGGTCTTCATGTACCCCGGCCAGGGCGGCCAGCACGTCGGCATGACGTCCGAGCTGTACGACGGGGAGCCCGCGTTCCGGTGTGCCCTGGACGAAGTGGCGGACGCCGTGACCGGTTCGCTCGGCTTCGACCTGCGCGAAGTCCTCTATCCCCGCACGGACGCCGAAAGGGCGGTGGCGGCCGGGCGCCTGGCGACCATCGAGGCCGGCCAGCCGGCCGTGTTCGCCGTGCAGTACGCCACCACCCGCCTGCTCGACTCCTGGGGCCTGCGGCCGAGCGCCGTCACCGGACACAGTCTCGGCGCCTACGCCGCTGCCTGCGCGGCCGGAGTGTTCGCCCCGGCGGACGCGATCCGGCTGGTCGCCCGACGCGGACGGCTCCTCGGCACCGTGCCGGCCGGCGCGATGGCCGCTGTGCGCCTGCCGGAGAAGGAGGTGCTGGGGCTGCTCCCCGCCGACATCACCGTCGGCGCGGTCAACGGCCCCGGCCAGTGCACGGTCACCGGTCCCGCCGCCTCCGTGGCCCGCTTCGCGGGGGAACTGACCGACCGAGGGCTGGAGGCACGGGTGCTGCGCATCGCCACCGCGGGCCACTCGCCCCTGGTCGACCCCGTCACCCGGTGCTTCGCCGAGGCGATCGAGGCACTGCCGCGCGAACGGCCCACCCTGCCGGTGCTCTCGGACACCACGGGCGCGTGGGCCGACGAGGACGCCGTGCGCGGCTCGCGGTACTGGGTACGGCACATGCGCGAACCCGTCCGCTTCGGAGAGGCGCTGGACACCCTGTTCGGCGCCCCGGACCGGGTCCTCGTCGACATGGGCCCGGGCCGCACCCTGGCCACACTGACCCGCCAGCACGCCGCGTACGACGGCAAGCAGGCCGTCGTACGCCTCGCCCCGCACCCGGCGGAGGAGGCGTCCGAGACGGCGGTGCTCCTGGCCGGCGTCGGCGAGATGTGGGCCCGGGGGGCGCACCCCGACTTCGACGCCCTGCGGCACCACGTGCCCCGGCGCCGGATCGCGCTGCCGACCTACCCGTTCGAGCGCAGCCATCACCTGGTGCCGCCACCGGCCCCCTTCACGCCGACCACCGCCACACCGCTCACGCCCACTCCTCTGGCCCCGCCGGTCTCCCAGACCGAGCCGTCGGCCACCGGTGCGCCGGAGGCCGCCGCCGTCGCACCGGCCGGCACCCCCGCACCGGAGCACCCGCCCGTCCTCCAGGCCGTGCTCACCGCCTTCGGGCAGGCCCTCGGCTACCCGGACATCGACCCGCGGGACGGGCTGTTCGACCTCGGGGGCGACTCCCTGACCGCCACCAAGCTCGCCGCCTGGGCCGCCGCCACCTTCCACCTCACCGTCAAAGCCTCGGACGTCCTGCGCTTCCAGAGCCCGGCGTCGTTCGCCGCGCTCATCGAGGAGCGCGGGGCCGACGCTTCCGCCGCGGAGAAGGAGAATTCCGCCTCATGACCATTCCCCCTTCCGCCCATCCGCCGGGCGGCACCGCCGCCCGGCGCAACCCCTGGCTGAACGGCCGTCCCCCCACGGCGATCCCCGAGCGCCATCTGTACTGCTTCCCTCACTCGGGCGGGCTCCCGGGCGAATACGTCCGCTGGGGACGGCACCTGAGCGGAACTCAGGTCTACGGCGTCTGCCTGCCGGGACGAGGCGGCCGGACCGCCGAACCGGCCCTGACCGACCTGAACGCGGTGGTCGACGCCTTGTTGGCGGAGACGAGGTTCGTCGCCCCCTACGACCTGTTCGGACACAGCCTCGGCGCGCTGGTCGCCTACGAGACGACCCGCGAACTGGCCGCCCGGGGTCTGCCGCTGCCCGAACGGCTCGTCGTCTCGGCGTTCCCCGCCCCCCACCTGCCGCGCACCGGGGCCCGGTTGTCCGGCCTGCCGGACGAGGAGCTGATCGCGGTCCTGAACGAGCGCTACGGGGGCATCCCGCCCCAGGTCGCAGCCGATCCCGAGCTGCTGGCCGTGCTGCTGCCCGCCTTCCGCGCCGACTTCGCCCTGCTCGAGAACCACCGGTACCGGGAGTCCGGACCGCTTCCGGTGCCGCTCGTCGTCCTCGGCGGGGAGGCCGACAGCGTCACCCCGGACCAGCTCGACGCGTGGGACCGGCACAGCACCGCGCCCGTACGCCGGCACACCTTCGCCGGCGGTCACTTCTATTTCCGTGACGACATGGCAGCGGTCGCCGCCGTACTGGCCCGCTGAGCGCCCGCCCCCGGTGCCGCGGAGAAGGGATCGTCCCGACCTCGCGGCACCGGGGCCCGGCCTCTTCCGGTCGCCGCGCCGTCATCCACCCGGGTGCGCGGGCTGTGCTCCGTCGCCTGCCGCAGCCAGGGTCGCCCGCACCCGCTGGTCCTCGCGGGCGGAGCCGACGTCCCGTTCCAGGGGAGTGCGGCTCACGGCTGTCGCGAGGTCCTCCAAGGCCCGTTTCTGCAGTTCCGCCTCGCGCCGCACGACGGGGCTCCCGTCGCCGGCGGCGTCCGGCCACGCGTGGAGCGCCTCCCGCACGCGTCCCCAGTCCGGATTCCTGTGCTCGCGCAGGGCGGCCGCCGCCTTCGCGGTGTCCGTCTCCAGGGCCTCGGCGAACCGCTCCGCCTCGGGGACGAAACGGCCGTCGGCCCGCGGGACGTGGCTCTCCATGAGCATCGCCGCCCGGCCGAACCCCTTGAGCGCGTCCTGCGCCTCCTCCGCCTCGCGCGACGTCAGACCCCGGGGGCGGACCGGTTCCCGCCTTGCCCGGTCGTACGCCTCCTGCCAGGCGGCATGTGCCTCCCTGCTTCCCAGCAGTGCCCGGCGCATGTCGGCGTGATGCTCCCGGCTGGGTTCGGCGTAGTCGCGGAGCACCGCGGCCGCGTAGCGGCCGTTGGCGGCGAGCCAGTCCGCGAGCCGTCCCGGCAGCCGGGGTGTCTCCCATGCGGGGAACAGCACGTACGCCAGCATCGCCAGGGCCCCGCCGAGCAGGGTGAGCACCACCCGCTCCGGGACCGTCTGCTCCCACGCCTGGCCGCCCATGCCGAGCAGGAAGACGACGTACGCGGCGGTGAAGCACTGGGTGTACGCGTAACCGGTGCGGTTCAGCGTGTACGACAGGCCCGCCGCGACCACCGTCAGAGCGCCGGACACGTAGGGGTCCGGGTCCAGGGCCCGCACCACGCCGGTGGCGAGCGCGACCCCCGCCACGGTCCCCGCGAGCCGGGCCACCGCACGCGCGTACGTCCGGTGGAAGTCCGGCCGCATCACCATCACCGAGGCGAGGGGCGCCCAGTACCCGTGTCCCAGGGGCAGCCGGGCGGCGATCAGATAACCGAGCGTGGCCACCGCCGCCAGGCGGACGGCGTGCCGGAACACGGGAGAGTCCGGGCGGAGCTCACGGCGGACCGCCCGGACCACGACCGGGACCAGCCGCAGCATCGTCGGGCGCACCAGGAACTCGGTGTCGGCGGGGCCGCGCGGCGTCGGGGTCGTCCCGGGCGGGCAGCCGCTCCCGGCGATCTCCAACGCCTCACCGAGCAGTTCCACGAGCCGCTCGGCGGCCTGCCGCGCGGGGCCCTCCAGCACCTCGTGCTCGTCGTCGACGCGCAGGGCGTCCAAGGTCTCGGGCCGCACCTCGGCCGGAGTGCCGTGCCGGATCGAGCGGGCGGCCGCGTCCAGGACGTCGGCGGCCGCGTCGAGCAACTCCCGCGCGCGGTCCCGCCCGGGTCCCTCCGCCGGGGCGCCCACGGCCGGATCGGCGAGCGCCGCGATCACCGGGCGAATGCGCTCGGCGAGTCCCCGGGGGCCGTGCAGGGCGGGCGGACGGGTGCGGGCCTGGGACGGTGTCACGGCGGCCGCGTCCCGTGCCGTCATCAACGGCTCCGGGTCGAACGGGGCGGTCGGGTCGTGCCGCAACCGGCGGGCGTAGTCCGCCACGGCGGCGAGCGCGTCGGCGAGCGCGTCACGATGCGCTGCCCAGCGCCGGATCGGGAACAGCAGGATCAGCACGGCCTGGATCACGCCCCCGAGTGCGATGATCCCGGCGTGCTCCAGAGCCCGCCCGGCGCTCGTGGGCAAGGTGATGGTCACCAGCATGCTGCCCACGGTCGTCGCCGCGACGATCCCGGCGGTCGTTCCGACGGCCCACGCCATCCCCGCGGCGAAGGCCCACACGGCCAGCAGCGGGAGGAACGTCACGAGCCGCCCCGCCGCCAGATAGCCCACGAACGTACTGAGTGCCAGAGCCGCGCCCGTGCCCAGCGCGACCACCTTCCGCGGACGCCAGCTCCGCTGGAAGGTGGCCCCACCGGCGGAGTAGGCGCCGAGGGCGGCCGACGCCGCGTACGCGGGGGAGGCCAGCCACAGCGCCGCTCCGACGACGATGGCCAGCCCGGCGGCCGCGCGCAGCGCGAGCAGGGGCTCCAGCCGCGTCTCCTCGATCCTGAGACCGGATCGCACGACCTCGCCGAAGGCCTGCCGCCACGTCATGGCCGACCGCCCGGCCGGAACGCCCTGCCGGGGCGTTCGGGCGTGGTCCGGGTGCGGCAGCCGTCGGGCAAGGAAACCTCCCACGCGGTCCGTCGACCCGCCGGCGACCGCAGCCGCTGGACCGGGTGCTGCTACGGCGGACTCCGCTGACCGTCCGCCGCCCGCCGTCCGGGTCCCCGTCGGCCGCCGGGGCGAAACGACCACGCACCGGCCGTTCCCCGGAGCCGCCCCGCTTCCCCGCCCGTCGCGCGGGTCCCGGCGCGATCGGGGTAGTCAGGAGGGATGGACAAGGACGCGAGCGACTCCTTCGTGCATGTCCGGGGCGCCGGTGAGAACAACCTGCGGGACATCGACGTGGACGTTCCCCGGGACGCGATGGTCGCCTTCACCGGCGTCTCCGGCTCGGGCAAGTCCTCGCTCGCGTTCGGCACGCTCTACGCGGAGGCCCAGCGGCGCTACTTCGAGTCCGTGGCACCGTACGCCCGGAGGCTGTTGCAGCAGGTCGGCGCGCCGCACGTGCAGGACATCACCGGACTCCCACCGGCCGTGGCCCTGCAGCAGCGCCGCGGGTCGCCCAGCTCGCGCTCCACGGTCGGCACCCTCACCACCCTGTCCAATCTGCTGCGCATCCTGTACTCCCGTGCGGGCACCTATCCCCCCGGCTCCGCACGGCTGGACGCCGAGGCGTTCTCACCCAACACCCCGGCCGGCGCCTGCCCGAAGTGCCACGGACTGGGTGTGGTGCACGACGTGGCCGAGGACCTGCTCGTCCCGGACCCCTCGCTGAGCATCCGCGAGGGCGCGATCGCCGCCTGGCCGGGCGCCTGGCAGGGCGCCAACCTGCGCAGTGTCGTGAACGGCCTGGGGATCGACATCGACCGGCCGTGGCGCAGGCTCAGGAAGAAGGACCGGGACTGGCTCCTGTACACGGACGAGCAGCCCTCCGTGTACGTCGAGCCGGAGGAGGACCGCATCGACTACGGCTACCAGGGCAAGTTCTGGAGCGCCCGCAAACACGTCATGCACGTGCTCGCCGACTCCAAGAGCGAGAAGATGCGCGAACGGGCGCTCCGGTTCGTCAGGAGCGTGCCCTGCCCCGAGTGCCAGGGCAGCGGACTGCGGCCCGAGGCGCTCGCCGTGACCTTCGCCGGACGTTCCATCGCCGAGCTCAACGCGATGCCGCTCACCGACGTGGTGGCGCTGCTGCGGCCCGTCGCGGGGCGGTCCGAGGCCGACGCCACCACCTCGACCGCCCGGTCCGGGGAGACGACCGAGGTCGCGGTCCGGATCTGCGGCGACCTGGTCGCGCGCGTCGACGTGCTGCTCGGCCTGGGTCTCGGATACCTCAGCCTCGGGCGCCGCTCGACGACCCTGTCGCCCGGCGAGGCGCAGCGCCTGCGGATAGCCACCCAGCTCCGCTCGGGGCTGTTCGGCGTCGTCTACGTTCTCGACGAACCCTCCGCGGGCCTGCACCCGGCGGACGCGGAACCGCTGCTGGACGCGCTGGACCGCCTCAAGGCGACGGGCAACTCGCTGTTCGTGGTGGAGCACGACATGGACGTCGTACGGCGGGCGGACTGGGTGGTCGACATCGGCCCCGGTGCGGGCGAGGGCGGCGGACGCGTGCTGTACAGCGGCCCGGTCGCCGGTCTGGAACGGGTCCGGGACTCGGCCACGAGCCAGTACCTGTTCGGGCGCGCCCGGCCGCTCGATCACCGCACCCGCACCCCGCACGGCTGGCTGCATCTGCGCGGTGTCTCCCGGCACAACCTGCGTGACGTGTCCGTCGACGTACCGCTGTGCGTCCTGACGGCGGTGACGGGCGTGTCCGGCTCCGGAAAGTCGACGCTGGTGACGCAGGTGCTCGCCGAAGTCGTCCGCGGCCACCTCGGACTCGCACCCGAGGAACCCGACGAGGCGCTGCTGGAGGTCGACGTCCAGGACGCGTCGGGGGTCGAGTCGTTCGACCGGCTGGTCCTGGTCGACCAACGGCCCATCGGCCGGACTCCCCGGTCCAACCTGGCCACGTACACGGGGATGTTCGACGCCGTGCGCAAGCTGTACGCGGCGACGGACGAGGCCAGGGCGCGCGGTTATTCGGCCGGGCGGTTCTCCTTCAACGTGCCCGAAGGGCGGTGCGAGACCTGCCAGGGCGAGGGATTCGTCGCGGTGGAACTGCTGTTCCTGCCCGGCACCTACGCGCCGTGCCCCACCTGCCACGGTGCCCGGTACAACGCCGAAACGCTGGAAGTCACCTACCGCGGCAGGAACATCGCCGAAGTGCTGGCGCTGTCCGTCGACGCCGCCGCCGAGTTCCTGGCCGCTGTCCCGGCCGCCTCGCGCAGCCTGGAGACGCTGCGCGAGGTGGGGCTGGGGTACCTGCGGCTGGGCCAGCCCGCCACGGAACTCAGCGGTGGTGAGGCGCAGCGCATCAAACTGGCAACCGAACTCCAGCGGGCCCGGCGCGGGCACGCGCTGTACCTGCTCGACGAGCCGACGGCGGGGCTGCACCCCGCGGACATCGCCCTGCTGCTGCGCCAGCTCCACCGGCTCGTCGACGCCGGCAACACGGTGGTGGTCGTCGAGCACGACCTGGCCACGATCGCCACCGCCGACTGGGTCATCGACCTCGGCCCGGGGGGCGGCGACGCGGGCGGGCGGGTGGTCGCCACCGGACCGCCGGCCAAGGTGGCGAAGGCCCGCCGCAGCGCCACCGCGCCCTACCTCGCGGCCCGCCTCGCACGCTCCTGACGACGGGGCGAGCCGGGCACCGGTCCGGAGTCCGGCGACACGTACCGGGCGTGGCCGCTACAGCAGCCGGTCGAACACCGCCGTCACGCCCTCCCAGTGGCTGGTCTGGGGGTTCTTGACGTCCGGGTACATGATTTTGAACGTCTCGGCCAGGGCGACGCTGAGACCGCCGATGATCTCGGGGTAGCGCTCCTCGGTCTCCTGGGTGGGCGTCCTGTCGAGGGGAGGGTGCGAGGCGAGCCGTTCCAGGATCGGCTTCAGCTCGACCTCCTCGTCGAGCCGCCGGAACCGGTGGATGCTCTCCTGGAGGCCCTTGGTGATGGGCAGGTCCCACGGTTCGACGGTGTCCCTGCCGTTGGCCTTGGCCGCCGCCTGGCCGATGACCAGAAGGTCGTAGAGCTTGTCGTCGACGAAGTCGCTGTACCGCTTCAGGTCGTTCTTGTCGACGTCGAGGCTTGCGGCGGCGCGGAAGAACCTCTCGAACCTCGACACACCCATCACGGTCATGCCTCTCGCCTCCTCACCGGGAACGGACGGCGTGGTTCGCTCCCGCCCGCGCCGCCATCGGCTGTTACCCGGTCGAGATTCGCAGAGCCCCCTGCTGAGCGCCTCCGCACCCCAGGCCGAAAAGGAACGGCCCGTCCCACCCTGGCAGAGCAGCACGAGGGCGGGACTTGTGCTCGGAGGGCTAGCGAGCCCGCTGCCTTTCCTCCCGCGGGGAGCAGGCAGGGCGTGGTCCACATCCGGAGCATGGACATGTGGCCCTTCACTCCCGACTCCAACGCCAAGCCTGAGAAGAAGGACGGCTCATGGACTACAACACCTTCATGGACACCATCACCCAGCGGGCTCCCGTCCCCCCGGAGAAGGTGGAGCCCCTCACCCGCGCCACCCTGGAAACCCTGGCCGAGCGGCTCACCAGGGGTGAGGCGCACGACCTCGCGTCCGAACTGCCCAAGCCGCTGAAGGAACAGTTGGTCTCTCCCACTCCGGAGGCCCAGCGTTTCGGGCTCGACGAGTTCATCAACCGGGTGAGCAGCCGAGCGGGGGTGAGCCCGAAGGAGGCCCGCGAGGGCATACGGGCGGAGCTGACCACCCTGAGGGACGCGGTCAGTGAGGGCGAGTTCCGCGACGTGATGTCCCAACTGCCCAAGGAGTTCGAGGAGCTCGTAGGCGTGCCGGGCTAGAGACGAACGTCGCGGACCCGGACAGGCATGAATGGCCGGAGGAGCGCATGACAGAACCGACAGTTCCCTCAGCCGGCGCACCCGTGGACGTCGAGGGCGAGGAGCAGCGGCCGTTCTCCGAGCATCCGGCCATGGCCAGGGCGTATCCCGGCGGCAGGATGACCGTGGGTGCCATCACGCCCCTGGAGGGCTTCGACGGGCCGGTGCCGTCCCTGGCCGGGCACATGGAGCGGATCCAGCAGGCCGAGCGGGCCGGCTTCGCCTCGGTGTGGGTCCGGGACGTGCCCCTGCTGGACCCCAGCTTCGGGGACACCGGGCAGGTCTTCGACCCGTGGGTGTACCTCGGGCAGCTCACCGCCCGCACCACGTCGATCACCCTGGGCACCGCCAGCATCGTCATGCCGCTCCGGCACCCGTTGCACACCGCGAAGGCGGCCGCCTCGGTGGACCAGTTGTCCGGCGGACGGCTCCTGCTGGGGGTGGCCACCGGTGACCGGCCCGTGGAGTTCCCGGCCTTCGGGCAGGACCTGGAAGGCCGGGCCACGAGGTTCCGGCAGTCCCTGGCGTACTTCCGTGCCGTCCTCGAGCACCGTTTCCCGCGGGTGGACTCGCCGCTCGGCCGGATGGCAGGCACCGATCTCCTGCCCAAGCCGGTGTACCAGCGGATTCCCGTACTGATGACGGGACATGGCAGGCAGGACGTCCGGTGGATCGCCGACCACACGGACGGCTGGCTGTACTACACCCCTCCGCTGCAGCAGCAGGCCGCCAACATCGCGCGGTGGCGGGAGCTGACCCAGGGCGACGGAGTGGGGTTCAAGCCGTACGCGCAGGCCACCTATCTGGACCTGACCGAGGACCCGCTGGCGCTGCCCCGGCCCATCCACCAGGGGTTCTCGGTGGGCCGGGTGTCGCTCCTGGGGATGATGCGGACCTGGCAGGAGATCGGCGTCGACCAGCTGATGATCAACTTCAAGCACAGCCGCCGCCCGGTCGCCGACGTGATCGACGAACTGGCCGAGCACGTGCTGCCGCACTTCCCGCCCGGGCGCGTCGGGGTGCGCGGCGAGCACCAGCGGCCCGCCGGGCGGGCCGGGTCCTGAGGGGGGGACGGCCCCCGGCACCCCTGCGGGGCAGGGCCGGCCTCAGGGCCGGGCCGCGCCGGACGGCTGCATCTGCGCGTAGTCGCACGTGCCCTCCGCGCGGAACTGCAGGGCCGCCCTGGTCACCTCCGCGCCGAGGCCGCGCAACTGGTCCGCGACCGCCTGGTCGGTGAGGCGTCCGTCGCGGGCGAAGACGCGTGAGAACCGCGGGACCGCGAACACCAGCGGCACCGCCCACCCGCGCAGCGACCGGACGATGAACTCCATCGCGTTGATCGCCTGCAGGCCCTGCACTCCGCCGGCGGTCGTCAGCATGCCCACGGGTTTGTTGCTCAGGTAGGGCGGGTCGTGGTCGGCCAGGAGGGCGAGCCAGTCCACCGCGTTCTTGAACGCGCCGCTGACCGACCCGTGGTACGTCGGGCTGCTCCACAGCAGGGCGTCGGCGGCCAGGGCGGTGTCCGCGAGCCGGCGGGCGGAGGGAGGGACCGCGTACTCGGACGTGTAGAACGGGAGGTCCAGCCGCTTGAGGTCGAGCACCTGGGTGTCGGCGCCGGCCTCGGCCGCCCCCTCGACCGCCACGCGCAGCGCGGTGAGGCTGGTCGACGGGGTGCGCAGCGAACCCCCCATCCCTACGACGAGCGGGGGGCGCGCCATGGGGTCAACTCCTTCAGAGCATCTCCAGGGGCGTGGGCCCGCTGGGCGGCGGGAACGCCCGGTCGAGGATGTCGAGCGCCTCGGAGGGCAGGCGGAGATCCACGGCGCCGCGGTTCTCCCGGACATGGTCGGGTGATCCGGAACGCGGGATCGCGGCCACCCCCTGCTGCAGCACCCAGGCGAGGGCCACCTGGGCCGGCGTGGCTCCGAGGGCCCGGGCCACGGCCCCCAGCGCCTCGGTGCCCAGCAGCCGTCCCTGCTCGATCGGGGAATAGGCCATGACCGTCACGCCGGCCTCGCGGCACCAGGGGAGCAGATCCCACTCGATGCCGCGCCGGGAGAGGTTGTACAGCACCTGGTCCACGGCCACGGCGTCGCCGCCGGGGAGGGCGATCAGCTCGGTCATGGCGGCGACGTCCAGATTGCTCACGCCCCAGTAACGGATCTTCCCCGCCTCCATCAGGTCGGTGAATCCGGCAAGGGTCTCCTCCAGGGGCCACCGTCCCCGCCAGTGCAGCAGGTAGAGGTCCAGCTGTTCCGCCCGGAGTCGCCGCAGACTCGCCTCACAGGCGGCGACGGTGCCCCTCCGGTCGGCGTGGCCGGGCAGCACCTTGCTGACGAGGAAGATCTCCTCCCGGCGTCCTTGCAGGGCCTCCCCGACGAGCTCCTCGGCCGCGCCGTCCCCGTACATCTCCGCCGTGTCGACGACGGTCATGCCCAGGTCCACGCCCAGCCGCAGCGCGGCGATCTCCTGTTCACGCCGGTCCGGGTCCTCGCCCAGGTACCAGGTGCCCTGTCCGAGCGCCGAGATCTCCTCGCCGGAGGGGAGTGCGATCGTTCCGGCCGATTCCGCAGCCATTCCGGGCCTCCGTCCGTCGCGAACCCGTGTCACGCACCCGCCCCGAGTGCCCAGGTACGCGTCTCCCAGACACCCGGCGTCGCCCGCGCCGCGGAGAGGTCAGGAGGGGCGAGGGGGCTGCGCCGGGAGCGCGCCGGGACCGGGCGCGCGGTCGCGCAGCGCGACGGCGACCGACACGACGGCGCCGCAGGAGAGGACCGCCGCGAAGCCGATCATCGCGGTCTGGACGGCGAAATGCCGCAGGGCGATGCTGAACAGGACCGACGGCAGGCCCATTCCCAGGTACGCGACGACGAAGAACACGGCGAGGACCCCCGCGCGGGAAGCGGGCGCGGCCACGGCGACGGCACGCTCGACGCCGCCCTTGAACAGCAGCCCGGAGCCGGCTCCCGACAGGGACACGGCGACCAGGTAGAGCCAGAGCGCCGGGTGGTAGAGGGCCACGGCGCACAGGACCAGGCCGACCGGGAAGACCACGGCCCCCACGGTCAGGACCCGGGGCAGCGGGAGGCGGCCCAGTACCAGTTGGGCGGCCGCCGCGGAACCGAACATGAGGAAGGCAGCCAGGCCGGCCACGAGGTGCGAGTCGGTGTGCAGGGTGCCGTGGAGCACGCTCGCTCCCAGGGAGGAGATCAGGCCGAGGAGCAAGGTGCTGCCCGGCCACGCCGACCGGAGGGGCACCGTCGCCGCCTGTGAGGCGAGTCTGCGGCGACTCCGGGCGGAACAGCTGGACCTCTACCTGCTGCACTGGCGGGGACGGTGGCCCCTGGAGGAGACCCTTGCCGGATTCACCGACCT
>NZ_MUNH01000182.1:0-4743 GCF_002154615.1 Streptomyces recifensis | reverse complement strand
GCACGCCGAGGTACCGCACCGGACGCCGCGGGCTGATCCACGAAGACCGACGAGACACCCCCTAGGGTCTTTCGTTTGGATCTTGCCGGGCTCGCGGGGTCTGGCACCGCGCCTCGCGGCGTTGTCGTCGGTTGCCATGGCTCCGCCATGTCGCCCTCCTCCGCCTTGCGACGCACGGCACCAGACCCCGCTCCCTGATCCGGCCTGATCCAAACGAAAGACCCTACCCTTGGCCCGTGATCACATGCGTCGTGCGGTACACCATCGACCCTCGGAAGATCGCGGCCTTCGAGCGGTTCGGCCGACGTTGGATGGAACTGGTGCAGGCCCACGGCAGCGTGCACCACGGCTACTTCCTGCCGGCGGAGGGCGCGAGTGACGAGGCTCTGGCCCTGTTCACTTTTCCCGGCCTGGCCGCCTACGAGGAGTACCGGCAACTCTTCGGCCGGGACCCCGCGTTCATCGAGGCGGACCGTATCCGCGACGACAGCGGCTGTGTGCTGCGCCACGAGCGCACCTTCATGCGCCCCGTGCTTCCCGGCGACCTCGACCCGCCGGGACAGCCGGGGCAGGACCTCTAGGGCCCGTCGTTCCTCATGCCGGGCTCGCCGGAGGTGCGGTACCTGACCGGCCGGATCCATCGGATCCGAGCGCGAGGGCGGGGCGTGCCGAGTCCGGTCAGCCGCCGTCCCGGGTCGCCGTCTTGGAGAAGCTGTCGTGCCAGGCGGCCTTGGCGCCCGAGTCGCCGATCCGGTAGACGTCCACCACGGCGCCGGCCGCGACGGCCAGGGACAGGACCGCGAGCGCACCGCGCAACAGGGCCGGGGGTGCCCAGGGGGCGCCCGCCGTCTCGCCCGCGGCGGGTGCCGAGCGGCGGGCTATCCACCAGACCGCGGCCGCGAGCACGACGAGACCGGCGACCCACGGCAGCAGTCCGTCGCCGAGTTCGGCGTGCTCGCGCACCAGCGGGTCGCCTTCCACGTGCGCTTCGAGCCACTCTCCCGCGTGCGTGGCCAGCGGTACGCTCACCAGCGTCACCAGCGCGAGCGCGGGAAGCAGCAGGCCCAGCCGCCGGGCGCCGGCGGGCCAGGCCGCGCAGATCACCAGCGCCAGCGCGCTCAGAGGGACGAGCACGATGACGAAGTGCACGAACAGGACGTGCGCCGGCAGTCCGTTGATGACAGTGAGGCTCACAGGGTCGTCTCCAGGGGGATGGGTCCAGGGCCCGCGCACTGTGACACAGGAACTTCTGAGTCACCTCTGAGTCAGGTCGGCCCACGGGTTCGTCACCTGCGGGGCGTCGGAGTCGTCACACGGTTCGCCGCACCGTGGCGGGCGAGCCTCGCGCGGCTGAGCCGCTCAGCGGGTCCGCCACGGACGTCGCCCCCCTCCGGCGGGGTCCGTCGCGCAGGGCGCCTCAGACGTCCTGCGCCGCCTTGTCCGGCACCGCCGCGTCGGGTACCGCCGCCGGGCCGGATGCGACCTGGCTCAGATCACGGCCACGGGTCTCCTTCAGGACCGCCACAGTGAGCGTGGTGATCACGGCCGCCCCGGACACATAGAGCGCGATCGGCGTGGAGCTGCCGAAATCCTTGAGCAGCTCGACCGCGATGATCGGGGCCAGCGCTCCGGCGACGATGGAGGCGAGCTGGGAACCCATCGAGGCGCCGGAGTAGCGGACCTTGGTGTCGAACATCTCCGAGATGAAGGCGGCCTGCGGCCCGTACATCGCGCCGTGCAGAAGGAGTCCCACGGTCACCGCCAGCGTGATCACGCCGAACGACTTCGTGTCCAGCAGCCCGAAGAAGGCGAACGCCCACACCGCCATGCCCGCCGAGCCGATCAGGGTCACCGGCCTGCGGCCGATGCGGTCGGACAGTGCCCCCCACAGCGGGATGGCGAAGAAGTGCACGGCCGAACCGATCAGGACGGCGTTCAGCGCGACGCTCTTGGACAGGTCCAGGTGCTGCGTCACGTAGACGAGGACGAAGGAGGTGATGACGTAGTAGGAGATGTTCTCCCCGAAGCGGGTGCCGATGGCCCCGAGGACTCCGCGCCAGCTCCTGCGGAACACCTCCACGACCGGGGGCTGTTCCTTGACGCCTCGCGCCGCCTCCGCCTCCGCCTTGGCCCGCGCCTCCAGGAAGACCGGGGACTCGCTGACCGAGACGCGGATCCACAGCCCGATCATCACCAGGACACCGGAGAGCAGGAAGGGAACACGCCAGCCCCAGGACCGGAACGCCTCGTCGGACTGGACGGCGGCCAGCAGCGCGAGTACGCCGGTGGCCAGCAGGTTGCCCCCGGGGGCCCCGGACTGCGGCCACGCGGCCCAGAAGCCGCGGTGCTTGTCGCCGCCGTGCTCGGAGACCAGCAGCACCGCGCCGCCCCACTCGCCGCCCAGCGCGAAGCCCTGGACCAGACGCAGCAGGGTGAGCAGGACCGGCGCGCCGACGCCGATCGCGTCGTAGGTGGGCAGCAGGCCCATGGCGAAGGTGGCGCCCCCCATCATCAGCAGGCTGACCACGAGCAGCATCCTGCGTCCGACCTTGTCGCCGAAGTGCCCGAAGACGACACCGCCCAGCGGGCGGGCGGCGAATCCGATCGCGTAGGTGATGAAGGCGATCAGCGTGCCCACGAGCGGGACGCTCGTGGGGAAGAAGAGCGTGTTGAACACCAGCGCGGCCGCCGAGCCGTAGAGGAAGAAGTCGTACCACTCGATGGTGGTGCCGATCAGGCTCGCGCCGACGATCCGGGCTATGCCGCCGGAGCTGCCGCGGTCGGCTCGTCCGGCGGTCTGGGTGTCGTTCATCAGGGTCACCAGTTTCACTTGCGGGGACGTGTCGATCGGTGCCGAGTGCCGCGTCCGAGGTGGCCCGCGCCGCGGGAGGTGCGCAGGCCACCGGTCGGAGAAGCAGAGCCGCACGCCGGCCGACAGGCGTGATGGCCGGAAACATAGAGTCCGTGTGCCATGAACATCTATGTGTGAGCCCACTACATCGATGGCCGTATGTGTGGGCTCTCGGACCACGTCGTGTGGTCCGGTGCCGTGCGTGGCCGTGGACGAGCCCACCGGACCGGGTGGGAGGACACAGCGGTGACCGTGCCGTTCAGCTTCGCTTCTCCCGGTCCAGCGGACAGGCGGTGAGCAGGGTCGCGGGATCCGCTCCCGCCGGACGGGTCACGGTGTGGTCCCCCGGGGGAAGGTGACTTCCGGTCAGCCAGCCCTCCAGCGCCGTGAAGGCGGAACGGTGACACGGCACCATGGGACGGAGCTTGTCCGGGAAGGTGTCCACCAGAGCGTCGGTGTGGGTGCCGTCCTCGATGCGGTAGTAGCGCAGCAGGGCGCCCCGCCCGGCCCGGTGGACCATACGGGCGTAGACGTCGGAGTCCTGACTGATCGGCAGCAGCACGTCCAGGGTGCCCTGAAGGGTGATGAGGGGTTTGCCGATGCGGCCGGTCAGGGCGATGCGGCCGACGGCACGGTGCACGGCCTGCGGCCGCGCCGTCCAGTCGTAGTCGGCGTCGCACGCCGGGGTGCCTGGCGCGCAGAACGGCGTTCCCGCCTCGGTCGCACCGTCGTAGCCGGGGTCGATCTCCTCCCGGTAGATGCGCTGCGTCAGATCCCAGTAGACCGCGTGGTGAGAGGGCCACAGGAACTCCGAGCCGGCCGGATAGCCGGCCTTGTGCATGGCGTCGAGGGCTGCCTGCGCGCCGGGGCCTCCCGCCGCGTACCGGGGGTAGTTCCGCAGGGCCGACGGCAGGAAGGTGAGCAGGTGCGGTCCCTCGGCGCGCCAGAGGGTGCCTTCCCAGTCGACGCCGCCGTCGTAGAGTTCGGGGTGGTTCTCCAGCTGCCAGCGCACGAGGTAGCCGCCGTTGGACAGTCCGGTGGCGATGGTGCGGACCGGTGGCCGGTGATAGCGCTCCGCCACGACCCGGCGTGCGGCCCGCGTGAGCTGGGTGAGGCGGGTGTTCCACTCGGCGATGGCGTCGCCGGGCCGGCGGCCGTCGCGGTGGAAGGCGGGGCCGGTGTTGCCCTTGTCGGTGGCGGCGTAGGCGTAGCCGCGCGCGAGCACCCAGTCGGAGACGGCCTTGTCGTTGGCGTACTGCTCCCGGTTGCCGGGGCTGCCGGCGACCACGAGTCCGCCGTTCCAGTGGTCGGGAAGGCGGATGACGAACTGGGAGTCGTGGTTCCAGCCGTGGCTGGTGTTGGTGGTGGAGGTGTCGGGGAAGTAGCCGTCGATCTGGATGCCGGGCACGCCCGTGGGCGTCGGCAGGTCCCTGGGGGTCAGCCCGGCGTAGTCGGCCGGGTCGGTGTAGCCGGCGGCCGCGGTCGTGGCCGTGGTCAGCCCGTCGAGGCAGACGGCTTGCTGGTGGGCGGCCCCCGGTACGCGGGGCAGGGCGCTGCCCGCGCACCGACCCACCGGTGCACCGTCACCCGTGGCTGAAGCCGCCGCGGTGGCCGGCACCGGAAGAAGCGAGGCGGAGGCCGCGAGCGACAGCGCGGCCAGGAGCCCGCGGCGTCTCGCGGGACGGCCGCGGAGGGAGAGGAGGGTGGTACGGGAGGGGAGCATGCGAGACCTCCGGTGAGGAGTCGGATACGGCCGAGCCGGGTGGTGGGGCGCGGTCGTGAGGGGCCCGGGTGTTCCGGGGACGGGCGCGTCCGGGGGCACGGCGCGTGAGGCGCTCGCGGCGCACCGGCGCCTCACGGCCGCGTCGCGGTCCGCCGGGCCCCGGCGGCGC
>NZ_MUNH01000181.1:0-3243 GCF_002154615.1 Streptomyces recifensis | reverse complement strand
CGAACCGCCCGCGCGCGGGCCCCGCGTCCGACTCGGGCACGTGCCGCAGCGCCACCGGTACGCAGATCAGGGCGAGCGGCACGTTCAGCAGGAAGACCCACCGCCAGCCGGGACCCTCCACCAGCCAGCCGCCCAGGAACGGCCCGATCGCCGCCCCCACCCCGCCGAACCCGGACCACAGCCCCACCGCGCGGCTGCGGTCGTCGGGGTGGAAGGACGCCTGGATCAGCGCGAGCGACCCCGGCGTGAGCAGCGCCCCGCCCACGCCCTGGAGCGCACGGGCGATGATCAGCACGTTCGGGTCGGGGGCCAGCCCGCACATCAGCGAGGCCGCCGCGAACCAGATCACCCCGATGACGAAGACCCTGCGCCGCCCGTACCGGTCCCCCAGCGAACCGCCCAGCAGGATCAGGCCCGCCAGCGTCACCATGTACGCGTTGACCGTCCACTGGAGCGCCGCGAGGCTCGCGTCGAGATCGCGGCCGATGCGGGGCAGCGCGACGTTGACGACGGTCGAGTCCAGCAGGGCCATGCTGGAACCGAGCACGGTGGTCAGCAGAATCCACCGGCCCTTGGGGGACGCCAGCCGGACATCGGGCATGCCCCCAGGTATACCCCGGATACCCGTAGGAGGCCCGGCCCCTGCGCGAGACAGGATGCCGGGCCCCCTACGGGAGACCTCGGAGGGTCACTTCATCTTGTTGCCCGCCGACCGCAGGTTGTTCGCGGCGGTCACGACACGCGCCGCCATGCCCGCCTCGGCCAGCTTGCCCCAGGTGCGCGGGTCGTACTGCTTCTTGTCACCGACCTCGCCGTCGATCTTCAGCACACCGTCGTACTGACGGAACATGTGGTCGGCGACCGGACGGGTGAAGGCGTACTGGGTGTCCGTGTCGATGTTCATCTTCACGACGCCGTTCTCCAGCGCGATACGGATCTCCTCCTCGGAGGAACCGGAACCGCCGTGGAAGACGAAGTCGAACGGCGACGGCTTGCCGAACTTCGCGGCGACCCCGTCGTTCAGCTCCTTCAGCAGCTCCGGGCGGAGCACCACGTTGCCCGGCTTGTACACGCCGTGCACATTGCCGAAGGACGCGGCCAGCAGGTAGCGGCCCTTCTCGCCCAGGCCCAGCGCCTCGGCGGTACGGATCGCGTCCTCGACCGTGGTGTAGAGGGAGTCGTTGATCTCGTGCGAGACGCCGTCCTCCTCGCCGCCGGTCGGGGTGATCTCGACCTCGAGGATGATCTTCGCGCGGCGGGCCTGCTCCAGCAGCTCCTGGGCGATCGCCAGGTTGTCCGAGAGGGTCTCGGCGGAGCCGTCCCACATGTGCGACTGGAACAGCGGGTTGCCCCCGGCCTTCACGCGCTCCTCGGACAGCGCGAGCAGCGGACGCACGTAACCGTCCAGCTTGTCCTTGGGGCAGTGGTCGGTGTGCAGCGCGATGTTGACCGGGTACTTCTCGGCGACGACGTGCGCGAACTCCGCGAGCGCGACCGCGCCGGTCACCATGTCCTTGTTGTACTGGCCGCCGAGGAACTCCGCGCCGCCGGTCGAGATCTGGACGATGCCGTCGCTCTCCGCCTCCGCGAAGCCGCGCAGGGCCGCGTTCAGGGTCTGGCTGGAGGTGACGTTGATGGCCGGGTAGGCGAACTTGCCTGCCTTCGCCCGGTCGAGCATCTCGTTGTAGACCTCGGGAGTTGCGATGGGCATCTGTCCGCTCCTCGTGTTGCGGGTTGGCGTTCTGCGATATGCGGCCCTGACCTGGACCCTGGGGGGCGACATCGGCGTCGGCCCCATCTTTCCAGACCTGCCCTGCCGGACGGTCTGGCGGCCGGGGAGAAGTCCAGCCCCAAGCGGACCGTCAGTCCAGCCCCAGTTCATCCTTCGAGAAGGCGAACCGGTACGGAACGCCCGCCCCGGCCTCGATCTTCTCCGCGGCGCCGGTCGCCCGGTCCACGATCGTGGCCACGCCGACGACCTCCGCGCCGGCCTCCCGTACCGCCTCCACCGCCGTCAGCGGCGAACCGCCGGTGGTGGAGGTGTCCTCGACGACCAGCACCCGGCGGCCCGCGATGTCCGGACCCTCGACCCGGCGCTGCAGACCGTGCGCCTTCGCGGCCTTGCGGACCACGAACGCGGCGAGCCGCTGCCCGCGCGCGGCGGCCGCGTGCAGCATGGCGGCGGCCACCGGGTCGGCGCCCATGGTGAGACCGCCGACCGCGTCGAAGTCCAGGTCGGCGGTGAGGTCCAGCAGCACCTGGCCGACCAGGGGGGCGGCCTCACCGTCCAGGGTGATGCGGCGCAGGTCGACGTAGTAGTCGGCCTCCAGACCCGAGGAGAGGGTCACCTTGCCGTGCACCACGGCCTTGTCCTTGATCTGCTGGAGCAGTTCGCCACGCACGTCCGTCGTCATACCGCCCAGCTTAGAGGCGGCGCCAGGTCCAGGTGGTGGACGCCTCCAGCGGTTCCAGGGGGGTGACCAGGCGCTGGGCAGTGTTCAGGCCGTTGGGCGGGCCGGTCTGGGGCTCCACGCACACGGCGGCGTCCTGCTCGTCGTAGACGACCGCCCACTGTTCGCGGCTGGCCACCTTGAGTTCGAGCTGGCCGGGCCAGGTCAGGCGCACGTCGACTCCGTCGGGCATACCGAAGCAGTCGTCCCACGGGCCGGGCTTCGGCTCGACACGGTTGCCGGTGGGCAGGTGGTCCTCGCCGCGCTCCTCCTGCCACGCCGGGTGGAAGTCGATCGTCACGTCCTCGCCGCCGAGGTTCCGGTTGAACCAGGGGTGCCAGCCGATCTGCGCCGGGAACGAGTCCTCGTACGTCTCCACGGACATGCTCAGCGTCAGGCTGTCCTCACCGAGGCTCACGATCTGCGTGATCCGGCCGGAGTGCGGCCAGGGATCGGTCAGTTCGTAGGTCAGCACCGCCTCGTCGGCCGACTTGCGCGCGGTGCGCCAGGCGCCGTCGCGGGCGGTGCCGTGGATGGCGTGCGGCGGGGAGTTGAGCGGCATCTGCCGTACGACCCCGCCGTCCAGGAACTGCCCGTCCCTGATCCGCCCGCACCAGGGCACCATCGGGAAGCACCCGAACCGCTCCCCCTGCCGCAACAGCTCCGTCCCGCCGACGAGCAGCCCGCCGATCCGCCCGCCATTGCCGGGCAGTACCCGTACCTCCGCGTCACCCGCGGTCAACGTGATCTCTCCGTTACTCACGCTGCCGACCCTACTGGTCCCTCCGGGGGT
>NZ_MUNH01000180.1:0-8031 GCF_002154615.1 Streptomyces recifensis | reverse complement strand
ACGACGTCGAGCAGGGCGCCACCGACCTGGGCATCGCGCTGGCCAATCTGCGCAAGCCCTCCTCCATGGGCTTGACCTTCGCCGTCGATGCGACGGAGTCCCAGCAGGTGACGGTCACGGTCACAGCGGCCCGCTACGTTCCCGAGGACGAGGCCGGCCACCGGATCGAGCCGCGCCGCAGCGAGGCCCGCAGCACCGAACGGCAAAAGGAGCGCTGGCGTCGCGAGGTGCTGGTGTGCGAGCCGGGCGAGTTCGACGTGCGATGGCCCGGTTCCGTCAAGGGCAAGCTGTGCGATGGCCTGGAATGGCGGGCTCTGGTGCGCCCAGCTGTCGAGGGCACGGTGACGGTCACGGTGACGGTGGTGAACACGCTGACGGCCGGCGAGTTCGATCTGCAGGACGCCTACTGCTTCTTCCAGCCGGAGGTCAGCGTCCACGGCGCGGAGGGCACCCGTCCCTTCGTGGAGCGCCCCGCCCGCCGCGGCCCGGTCGACGACGAGCAGGCCCTTAGCCGACTTCTGCATCGCTACGCCCCCGTGTTCGCCACCGGCCACGGCACATCGGTCGCCTGGGACTGGCAGGCGCCGCCGCTGCGCACCCCCCTGCCCAAGCGAGCCGCAGTCGCATCGGTGCGCACCGAGTTCGTGCCCACGCACGACGTGCTGCTGACCGACTCCAACCCGCACATCGACGACCGCGCGCTGACCATGCACGGCCTGGGCCAGGGAACGCAAGAGGACGTGGTGGCCGCCCTCACCCGCCTGCTTCAGGGCTACCAGGAATGGATCGAGGCGCGCGAAGAAGAAGCCCGCGACCTGGCCGGTACACACCACGAGGTGGCGGCACGGCGGCAACTGGAGCTGTGCCGTTTGGCATTGGGGCGGATGCGGCGTGGCGTGGCCTTGCTGAGCGACGACCGCAAGCCGAATGTCTTTGCCGCCTTCCGGTGGGCGAACCAGGCGATGGCGCAGCAGCGGGCCCGCACGGCCTGGATCAAGCAGGGTAGAAACGGCCAACCGCAGATCGAGAAAGGCAGGTGGCGGCCCTTCCAGATCGCGTTCATGCTGCTGTGCCTTGAGGGCATCGTCGATCCCAACCACGAGGACCGCGAGGTCGCGGACCTGCTGTGGTTCCCCACCGGCGGCGGCAAGACCGAGGCCTACCTCGGGCTGATCGCGTTCACCACGTTCTGGCGCAGACTGCGCGACGGAGCGCGTGGTGACGGAGTGACCGTGGTGATGCGCTACACCCTGCGTCTGCTCACGCTTCAGCAATTCGAGCGGGCCGCTGCACTGATCTGCGCGATGGAGCAGGTGCGCGTCGAGCACGAGGAAGAGTTGGGCGCCACGCCCATCTCGCTGGGCATGTGGGTGGGCAAGTCGGCCACCCCCAACGATTTGGACAGTGCCCAGGACCGCCTGGACAAGTTGCGCCGCGAGCCGGGCAAGTCCCTGCAAAAGGAGAACCCGGTCCAGCTGCAGACCTGCCCGTGGTGCGGCCAGCCGCTGACCGCCTTCGACTACGAGGTCCGCGCAAGCACCCACCGCATGATCGTGCGATGCCCGAGCACGAGCTGCGCCTTCCACACCGATGCCGGACTGCCCGTCCACCTGGTCGACGAGGCGGTCTACGACGCGCATCCCACCCTCGTCATCGCGACCGTCGACAAGTTCGCCTCGATGCCGTGGCGCCCGGCCACGGCCGCGCTGTTCAACCGGGACGAGCCGGGCGGTCCACGCCCGCCGGAGCTGATCGTCCAAGACGAACTGCACCTGATCTCCGGCCCGCTGGGGACGTTGACCGGCTTGTACGAGACGGCCGTGGACGTACTGGCGGACAAGCCCAAGGTGGTGGCGTCGACGGCGACCATCCGCCGGGCCACCGAGCAGGTCGGGGCCCTGTTCGACCGTCGCACGGCCCAGTTCCCGCCCGCCGGGCTGGACGCACGCGACTCCTGGTTCGCCGTCGAGACGCCACGCAAGGACAAGGCATCCCGCCGCTACATCGGACTACTCACCCCGAGCACCAGCCAGGCAACCCTCCTGGTGCGCACCTACGCCGCCCTGCTGGACGCCGCCGCCCGCACCGACGCCGATCCGAAGGTCAAGGACGCGTACTGGACCCTGGTGGGCTACTTCAACAGCCTGCGTCTGCTGTCGGCCGCCGAGCTACAGGTCCTCGACGACGTCCAAGACCGCCTGGAGCTGCTCGGCACCCGCGCCTCGGCCACACCCCGCCTCGCCTCCCAACTGATCGAGCTCAGCAGCCGGGCCGACTCCAGCGCCATCCCCCGCCATCTACGCCAACTGGAACGACATTTGCCCGATGCGGACACACTGGACGTGCTGCTCGCCACGAACATGATCTCCGTCGGGGTCGACATCGACCGGCTCGGCCTGATGGCAGTCATGGGCCAGCCACAGACCACCGCCGAATACATCCAGGCCACCAGCCGCGTCGGCCGCCGCCACCCCGGCCTGGTCGCGGTCATGTACAACTCGGCTCGCTCCCGGGACCGTTCGCACTACGAGAGCTTCCCCGCCTTCCACTCGGCCCTGTACCGCGAGGTGGAGTCAACCAGCGTCACCCCCTTCTCCTCGCGCGCCCGCGACCGAGGTCTGCACGCCGTCGTCGTCGCCCTGGCCCGACTGCTGTTGCCCGCCGCCCGCCCCAACGAGGCGGCCGCCCACATCGCGGGATTCGTCGACGATCTCAACGCCCTCGTCCGCCCGTGCATCCTCGCCCGCGTCGACGCGGTCAACGATCTCGAGCGCAAGGCGACGGCCCAGAGCTTCGACCAGTTCGTGCAATGGTGGCTCGACGAGGCAGCCGACCACCCCGAGCTGGTCTACGAGGCCCGGCGCGGCTCGCACCAACCCGCCCTCCTCGCCGGCTTCGACGACGAGGACCCCGAGACGGCCGGCTGGTCCACCCTGTGGAGTCTTCGCGACGTCGACGCCGAATCCACCCTCTTCCTGGAGCACTGACCACCATGACCCCGCCCCCTCCCCCGCGCCGCCGACGCGGCACCGGCGCCGCCGTCGTTCGCCCCCGCAAGCTCGGCGGCGTACGACGCTCCCAGATGGTGACGACCTACGGTGTCGGTGCGATGATCGCCGTGGACAACGAGTCGTTCATCGTCGCCGGTCTCGACTCCTGGGACGTCTCTCAGGCCCCCGAGGTCCTGGAGCGTCGCCTGGCCCGCCTGCTGAAGGTGCGCTCCTTCCGCCAGCCGCCCGCCCCGGACCCGGACCGGGCAACGGACGGGGTGCACGTCCGCCGGTTCCCGAACATGTACTCGTGCCCCAAGTGCGCCACGCTCCAGCCGTTCTACAAGTTCAACTCCCCGCCCCGTACAGCGCGTTGCGGGACGTGCGAGGAGGACCTCGTGCCCTCCCGCTTCGTCTTGGCCTGCAACAACGGCCACATCTCGGACTTTCCGTACTGGCGGTGGGTCCACCGCGGCAGCGGCCACACAGGCGGCCTGTGCGGCGGCACCCTCTCCTTGGGCACCAACGGCAGCACCGCATCCTTGCGGTCGGTCGTCGTCTCCTGCAGCTGCGGCGTGCCGGACGTATCCATGGAGGGCGCCTTCCGCAGCCGCGTCCTGAAAGATCTCGGCATCCGCTGCGAGGGCGGCCGCCCGTGGTTGAAGGAGGTGCCCCCCGAAGGGTGCGACCAGGCACCGCGGGCCATGCAGCGAGGCTCCTCGGCCGTGTGGCATCCCCTCGTCGCCAGCGCCTTGTCCATCCCGCCGTGGGGCGAGGGCCTGCACAAGCTGGTGGAGAAGCACAAGCTGCTCAGCGCATCCGAGGACACCATCCGCTGGTTCGCCAAGAACCACGCCGCCCTGCTCAAGAGCGTCAACGCGACGGCAGAAGACATCATCCATCTGGTCCAAGCCATCGAGGACGACGATGTAGCGGCCGACCAGGACGACACTCCTACACCGAAGGCCCGCAGCGCGCTGCGGCAGGAGGAGTACATCCGGCTGGTCCGCGGCAACCCCGAGCGGTACACGGCCGAATGGCAGCCCTTCGTATGCGAACAGCCATTGGGCTCCCCGGCCGTGCTGCAACCACTGGGGCTGCGCGACACCATGCTGGTCAAGCGGCTACGCGAGGTGCGGGCCCTGGCGTCGTTCATGCGCGGTGACTTGCCCTCCGAGGCGGATCCCGCCCACCGCATGGCGCCGCTGACCCTGTCCGACGACATCGACTGGCTTCCGGCCGTGGAGGTGATCGGCGAGGGCGTGTTCCTGCGCCTGGACGAGAACAGGCTGCGTTCTTGGGAGACCGATGAGACGGTGATCGTCCGCGCGCGGCGCATCCGTGAGAATCACCTGACGCTTCTCAGGCGCCGCAGTGGTGTGTCCAAGACCGCAGGAGGGAAGCAACAGGACGCGGAAGAGATCGACTCACCCGTCTCCCCGCGCTATCTCCTGCTCCACACCCTCGCACACATTCTGATCAACGAGTGGAGCCTGGACGGCGGCTACCCGACCTCCGCCCTGCGCGAGCGCCTGTACTGCGACGACAACATGGCGGGCCTGCTGCTCTACACCGCCACCAGCGACTCGGCCGGCAGCCTCGGCGGCATTGTCGCCCAGGGCGAACCCGACCGCCTGGCCCACACCCTCAAGGCCGCCCTCGCCCGCACCGCCTGGTGCTCCAACGACCCGCTGTGCATGGAGTCCGAGGCCACCGGCGTCGACAACGTCAACCTCGCCGCCTGCCACGCCTGCGTCCTGCTGCCTGAGACCAGTTGCGAAACCAACAACAGCTTCCTCGACCGGGCCATGCTCGTCGGCACACCGACCGGCACGGTGCCCGGATACTTCCACGACCTCATGTAAGCCCCCGCTGGGGTGGGCGAGGCAACCCGCCGCGCACCCCACCCCGGCAGAAGGGCCTCAACGCCGTCGGCGCCGCTCTTCCACCACCGCACGCACCCGCTCCGCCGCCTCCCACGGCGACTCGTGCTCCCAGACCCGCACCGCCAGCCACCCGGCCTGCCCGAGCCGCTCATCGGTGTCCGCGTCCCGGACCCGATTCCCCTCGATCTTGGTCCGCCAAAAATCCGCATTCCGCCGCGGCCAGGTGCCATGCTCCGGACACCCGTGCCAAAAACAACCATCCACGAACACCGCCACCCGCGCCGGCCCGAACACGATGTCCGCTTCCCGACGCACCCCCTTCACCGGCCGCCTATGCACCCGAAACCGCAGGCCCGCCGCATGCAACGCACGACGCAATGCCAGCTCCACCTGGGTATTCCGGCTCTTTTGCAGGCTCATCCGCGCCCGAACCTGTGCCGTCGTCTCCAACGCCTCCACCCAGACATTGTCCACCCGCCCCACCTGCCCGATCCAAGCGAGCAGCGCCACCGGGTGGCGCGAGCCCCCGACCAATGCGCGAACCCGGCCCTCGACGACTGGTGAGTGCCATGTCCCGACCGCGCCGGTTCGTCTCGATGCGGCGGCTGTCCGGCCTGTGTCACAACTGGCGATCACTGCCATGGCGGTGTGGGCTGTCCATCTGGGTCCAGACCATCGGGCCACCATGCATCGAAGGCTGAGTTTCCAGGAGGCATGTCGCGTGCGTGGCCGCGGTCGGCGACCTGGCGGTAGAGGTTCTCGGCCCCTTTCCGATTCCCTGTCTTCTCCCGCAGCTGGCCCAGGCGGTAGAGAGTGTCGGGGTTGCCGAGGTCGGCGGCCAGCCGGGCGAAATTCTCTGCATCCTTCGGGTCCCCTGCCTGCTCCCGCAGGATGGCCAGGAAGTTCAGGGCGAAGCTGCTGTCGCGTTCGGCGGCCTGCCGGTAGAGGTTTTCGGCACTCGCCCGGTCCCCGGCCTCCTCCCGCAAGCGGCCCAGGCGGCCCGAACCCTCCGGGTTGCCGTCGTCTGCAAGCTGACGGGCAAGGTTCTCAGCGCCTTCCCGGTCCCCCGCTCTCTCCCGCAGCGTGACCACGCGGGGCAGGGCGTCGGACATGCCGTTGTCCGCGGCCTGCCGGTAGAGGTTCTCCGCGCCCTCTCTGTCCCCTGCCTGCTCCCGCAAAACAGCCAAGGGGAAGAGGGCTTCGGTGCTGCCGTGGTCGGCAGCCTCCCGATGTAGTGGCCCCTCTAGTCACTACATACAGGAGCTGGGCGTGCGACGGGAGGGCGCGAATCGACCTATTCCTGCCCCGGGGATCCGCCCCCGGCACGGGCCCGCTGAGGCCCGAATCAGACGGATCTCGCCCCGGGTTGGCCGGAGGTGCCCCGCAGCCCCGGCACGGCCGTACAGCCCCCTCCAGAGGCGGGCGGGGAGCTCAGTCCATTGGTACACGGGCTCTGATCGCTCCTCTGCCTCCGGGCGTCACTCCGGCCGGCGTTCCGCGGGTGCCTCGGTCCACTACGGTTCCATGGCGGGACTGCCGAGGGGGCGGTCGTCGATCAGGAGTCGTCATGCTGCCACGCATCGGTCTGTACTACCCGTTCATCCACTTCCGCGACGAGCGATGGCTGAAGACGGCCGCGCTCTATTGGCGAGAACTGGCGCGAGTCGTGCCGGACGGCTATCGGTTGTCTGACTCGCGGACCGCCCGGGTACTGCGCGAGGAACTCGGCTTCATCAGGCCGGTGGATCCAGCGGAGCCCGCTCGACAGGTGGCACCGATGTTCCTCGAAGTCCTCACCCGTCACGCGGAGGCCTTACATACAGCGGGATACGGTGTGTCGCCTGCGTGGGACGACTGGGACAGCCGTGCGAGAAATCCCTTCGATCCAGTGGCTCCGCCCTCGTTCGGGCACGGGTCGAGGCACACGCACGGCACGGGACCGACACGCCCGGGCGTCGCAGCCGTCTACTGGGAGGAGTTCACCCCCGAACTGCGAGCGGCACTCGTAGACTCCGGGTTGGCAACCGACGTGCGGCGCAGTTCTGGGCTTCAGGGGCGACGCTCCCTCGCGAACGGTCGCTGGATGGCGATGAATGCCGGGCTCGCCTGGGTCTACAAGTGTGCGTTCGTCGAAGTACTCGCCCGCCAGGGCCGGTTCACGCCCACGACGGACCAGCCCGACGCGCACCTGGCGTCGGCCGGCTGGGATGCCGACCGGGTTGCCGAGACCCTGCTCGGCACCACGGGCACGGCAGTGAGTGCCCAGCCGGACGACATCGCCGACGCGGTCGGACTGTTGGCCGTCCGTTTGGCTGTGCCGGCGGGACTGGGCAACGTACCGGTCGAGAAGATCGTCAAGCTGCGGGAGAATCACCGCGACGAGTTCGCCGCATTCAACGCCGTCGTGTCCCAGACGGTGGACGAACTGCGACAGGAACTGGCCGGGGTGACGCTGGCGGTGGCGCGCGAGAGCTACGTGCAGATGGCGGTCGAGCAGCGCTTCGATGCTCCTTTGAGGGCTTTGCGTGACGCGATGAAAGCGCAAGGCATCGGCACGGTGTACGGCCTGGCCAACGTGAAGTTCGAAATGCCCTCCCTGGTGAGCGCCTTCAGCCCTGCGGTCGTCGGCGGCTTCCTCGGTCAGCCTATGGCGGGTGCGGCGGTTGGTGCGGCGCTCGCCGTCGTAAACGCCCGCCACACGCACAAGCAGCAGGTCAAAGACCTGAAAGCCGGGAATCCTGCCGCCTATCTACTCTCGGTGCAACGTGGCCTCCAACCCCGTTCCCTCCTGCGGAAGATCACTTCGCTCGCCTGACCCACCAGGCACACCGGACCACCTCCTCCTTTCCGCCTACCTTGCACGCACCGCCGCACCTCGTAATGGGATGCAGTCGTAGCGGCGGGTGGCGATCCTGCTTGCCTCTTGAGTCATGCCGCGAGGAAGACCGGCGCTGGCCGTGCTCCTGGGCAATGTCAGCTTCATGCCGCGAGCATCCTCTGCATTGCGATCCATGCCGAAACAAGGGGTTCGCAATGCAGGCCAAGGGGCTGGGCAGCATGACCGCCGCTCCTCCCCTGCCCCCTGCCCCGCCTCAGCGCGTGGCAATACGTGCGGGGCTAGCGGTCATGCCGAGGGTGGATCCGATTGCTCCCCG
>NZ_MUNH01000179.1:0-4174 GCF_002154615.1 Streptomyces recifensis | reverse complement strand
CCAGCCCGAGCAGCGCGGCGAGCGCCTCGCGGACCATCGACTGGTCCTCGGCGAGGAGGACCTTGATCGTGCTCGTCATGACCCGGATACTACGTCCGCCACGACGGCCGACGGGACGCGGGCGACCACCCGGAATCCCTTGGCTGACCGCCCCGCCTCCAGCGTGCCCCCGGCCCCCTGGAGCCGTTCCGCGAGCCCGGTGAGCCCGTTGCCGGGCCCCTTCCCGGAGCCGCCCGAGCCGTTGTCCTCGACGGACAGCTCCAGCACCGGCCCGTCCAGGGTGTGCCGGTGCAGCAGCTCGACCGCGCACCGCTCGGCCCCGCTGTGCCGGACCACGTTGGTGACGGCCTCCCGCAGCGTCCACGCCAGCGCGGCCTCGGCCTCCTCGGGGAGTCCGGCGAGGTCGGGCTCGGCGGGGATCTCGGCGACGACCCCGGCGGCCGTCAGCGCGACCTGCGCACCGGCGAGTTCGGCGGCGAGCCGGGGCCGGCGGTACCCCGTGACGGCCTCCCGCACGTCGACCAGCGCCTGCCGGCTGACCCGCTCGATGTCCGCGACCTGCTGGGCGGCCTCCTCCGGCCGGCCCGGCAGCATCCGCCCCGCCAGCTCGCTCTTGAGCGTGATCAGGGACAGCGAGTGCCCCAGCAGGTCGTGCAGGTCACGGGCGAGCCGCAGCCGCTCCTCGTTGGCCGCGAGCTGCGCCACGGTCGCCCGCGCCTTGCGCAGCTCGACGGTGGTGCGGACGAGCTGCCGCACGCCTGTCATGGCGAAGCCGATCAGCACCACCAGCAGGATCAGGTTGCGCGCCTCCTCCTCGCCGGTGTGCAGTCCGACCAGGTACATCACGGCCGCCGAGGCCGGGATGGCCCAGTAGGTGGCCTTGGCGGGGAGGGTCGCCCCGCAGGCCACCGAGAGGTAGACGAACAGGCCGAGCCAGGCGCTGCCCAGGGTGTAGGCGAGCAGCGGCGCGAGGACGCCGAGGACCAGCAGGAGCACGACGACGGCGGGCCCGGAGAAGGTCCGGCCCATGTTGCGGAAGACCAGCCCCAGGTAGACCGCGACGAACGCGGTGAGTCCCACCGCTCCGGCCCAGGTGGCCACCGCCCCGTGGCGGCCGCTCACGAGGTCGTGGACGGGTGAGCTGAGGAAGACCAGCCAGACGCCGATCCACAGCAGCTTCACCCACAGCTCGCGCCGGCTCCGCGGCGGACGCCCCACGGGGGTGTCCGCCCCGGTCCCGGCGTACCGGTCCTGCGTCATCGCGTTCACGCCTTCAGCGTGTCCTTCCGGTACAGCCAGGCCGCGCCGCCCGCGAAGAGGACGAAGTACACGGCGAGGACGGCGACGTCCCGCGCGTGCGGGGCCTGGCTCTGCTCGACCGCGCGTCCCAGGGCAGCGTACGCGTACGTCGGCAGCCACTCGGCGATGTCCTGGAGCCAGCGGGGGAACCCGGCCGAGGGCATCCACAGGCCGCCGAGGAGGGAGAGCGCGAAGTAGACGATCATCGTGATGGGCCGGACCGCGTCCCCGGAGGCGAGGTAGCCGATGGCGACGCCGAGCGCGGCGAAGACGAGGCTGCCGGCCCAGATGACGCCGGTGAGCGCGAGCCACTGCCAGGCGTGGAGGCGGACGTCCTTCACGACGGCGGCGACGATGAACACCATCACGATGGACGGCAGGCTCACCACGGCGGCGCTCGCGGTCTTGGCGAGGACGTAGCCGTGGCCGGGGAGCGGGGTCAGCCGGAGCTGGCGCACCCAGCCGCTCTCCCGCTCCTTGGCGATGCGCTCGCTGTTGCCCATCAGCACGGCGGTCAGGGCGCCGAAGGAGGCCATGGAGACCATCAGGTAGGTGGCGACGGTCAGGCCGGTGCCGTCCACCTTCTCGTCGGTGCCCGAACTCCCCGCGAAGATCAGGAAGATGATCGAGGGATAGAGCACGGAGAAGAACAGGAACTTGCGGTTGCGCAGGGCGCGGGCGAGCTCCAGCCTGATCAGGGCCCGTGAGGCGAGGATGCCGGTCATGCGCGCTTGGCCTCCTCGGCCTCGGTGATGGCGACGAAAGCCTGCTCCAGGCCGAGGCCGGCGACTTCCAGGTTGCGGGGGTAGAGGCCGAGCCCGTACACGGCGTGCACGGTGGCGTCGGCGTCGGCCGACTGGATGCGGACGGTCTGCCCGGAGACGTCCAGCGAGGTCAGCGCGGGCAGGGCGGCCAGCGCGCTCTCGTCGACGGCGCCGGTCAGGTCGAAGGAGACCCGCCGGGCGCCCGCGCGTGCCTTGATCTCGACGGCGGTGCCGTCGGCCAGCAGCCGGCCCCGGTGCAGGACGAGCACGCGGTCCGCGACGGCGTCGGCCTCTTCGAGGTAGTGCGTGGCGAACAGGACGGTACGGCCCTGGTCGGCCTGCTCGCGCATGGTGGCCCAGAACGCGTGCCGGGCGGAGACGTCCATGCCGGTGGTGGGCTCGTCCAGCACGATCAGGTCGCTGTCCCCGGCGGTGGCCAGGGCGAAGCGGACGCGCTGGGCCTGGCCGCCGGAGAGCTTGTTGACCTTGCGGTCGGCGATCTGCGTGATCCCGGCGCGGGCGAGCACCTCGGAGGCGGGGTGCGGGCGGGGGTGCAACGAGCAGGCGAGGCCGACCAGTTCGGCGACCGTCACGTCCTCCATCAGCCCGCCGCTCTGCAGCATCGCCCCGACCCGCCCGGCGACGATCGCCTCGCGCGGCCCAGTCCCGAACACGGTTACCCGCCCCTCGTCCGGCTGCTTCAGCCCGAGCAGCAGATCGAGCGTCGTGGACTTCCCCGCCCCGTTGGGCCCGAGCAGCGCGACGGTCTCCCCCGGCCGCAGCGCGAGCGACAGCCCGTCCACCGCCCGCACGTTCCCGTACGCCTTGCTCACCTGCTCGAACCCGGCCACCACCGGCACGTCGGTCGCGGTCGCCACCGCTGTCGTTGTCATACCCGTCATGCTGGCCGGGAGGGGGGTGCGGGCGGCAGTGCCGTCGGTCCTGAGTGGCGGATGACAGATGTCATACGACGGCGAGGGCACCCGGAGCGTGTCCAGGTGCCCTCGCCGTGCGGTGCCCGGCTAGTTCGGCTTGGTGTCGATGGTGCCGACGCGCTCCGCCGCGGTCCTGCCGACCAGGGCCTTGCGCAGGGCCGCCACGACGTCCTGCGGGAGCACGTCCCGCTTGCCGGTGGCGCTCTCCACCTTCACGCCCTGGAAGGTGGTGCCGTACGCCTCCTTGAGCGCCTCGAGGTTGTAGGTGTCGGTGAGCTTGCCGCCCACCGCCTTGAACCCGAGGATCTTCGGCAGCGAGCGGGGCCCGAAGTTGATGCTGTGTGCCGCGTCGACCCGGACGGTGACGAGGTTGGACATCGCGGGTTCCGCGAACGCCTTCATCTCGCGGTCGACCTCGGCGTTCGGGACCGTCGGCTGCCTGGTGGTGGTGGGGACGGTGACCGGGGTGGCGGTGCCGGTCTCCACCAGGGTGCGGTAGGCCTGCTCGACGGCCTTGGTGGAGCCGGCCGCGTCGATGGCCTTGCCGGGCTTGCCGTAGACGGCGACGGCCTTGCCGGACTCGAACTTGATGCCGCCCTCGACCACCGAGCCCGAACCGCCGCCCGCCTGCTGGAGGGCGACCTGGAGCTTCTCCTCGTCCACCGGGGTGACCGGCTGGACGACCCGCTTCTGCCCGAAGAGGGAGCCGATCACGGAGAGCGGGTTGTAGTCGCTCTTGGCGGCGTCGCTGACCGTGGCCTGGTAGTCGAACTGCAGGCCCGCCTTGTCCGGGGTGAGGGCCACGTTGCCGCCGCCGACGGAGAGCTGGAGCGGCTTGTTGACCCGGTCCCGGAAGGCGTCGTCGAGCTTCTTGACCGCGTCGTCACGGGTGCCGCCGCCGATGTCCACGCCGAGCACGGTGGTGCCCTTGGGCACATCGGTGCGGTTCATCAGCAGTCCGGCGCCGTACGCACCGCCCACGACGACGACCACGGCGGCGACCAGCAGCATCAGCTTGCTGCGGCCCTTCTTCTTGGGCTGCGGCGCGGCCTTCGCCTGGGGCGCGGGCGGCTTGGGGGCCGTGTACGCCGGGCGGTCGGCGGCCGGGGCCGCCCCGAACGGGCCGGCCTCGTCACCGGGAAAGACCGGGATGCCGCTGGTGACGGTGTGCCCGGA
>NZ_MUNH01000178.1:0-2216 GCF_002154615.1 Streptomyces recifensis | reverse complement strand
TCGGCGGGACGGCCCCGTCGTCGGCCGGTGCCGCTGGAAGCCGCCTCCGCGCTCTCGATCGCGGCGGGGGCCGGTTCCTCGGCCGCCGGGGCACCGCGCCTGCGGCGCCGCCCGGTGGGCGCGGGAGCACCAGGCCCGTCGGCCGCCTCGGCGCCCGCGACCTCGCTCTCCAGGAACGCGTCGGTCGACGACCGCCGCGCCCGACGCCGGCCGCCCTGCTCGCCGGTGTCGCCCACGAGGGCGACCTCGGCGCCGGTCGACACGGCTTCGCGCGGGTCCGGGACGCGCGCGGCGACCGTACCGGCGCCACCGCCCAGCGGGACTTCGAGGACGTAGGCGCGCCCGCTCATGCCCGGCACCTCATGTGTCTGGAGCACACCTCCGTGCGCCCGGACGATGCCCCGCACGATCGGCTCGTGCACCGGGTCGCCCCCGGCGTACGGCCCGCGTACCTCGATCCGCGCGACCTCGCCCCGCTGGGCGGCCGCGACCACCACGGTGTTGTCGAGGTAACCGGCCGAGGAGACGGGGGCGTTGCCGGTGGCGTCCACGCCCGCGACGTCCGCCACGAGGTGGGCCAGCGCCGTGGCGAGCCGCTGCGGGTCGACCTCGGCCTCGATGGGCGGCGCGTGCACGGCGAACTGCACGCGGCCCGGCCCGATCAGCTCCACGGCACCGTCGACACCGGCCGCGACGACCGCGTCCAGCATCACCTTGGTACGGGCGATGTCCTCGGTGCCGGCGTCCAGGCGCTGGTAGCCGAGGACGTTGTCGATGAGGGCGGTGATGCGGGCGTACCCGGCAGACAGGTGGTGCAGCACCTGGTTGGCCTCGGGCCAGAGCTGGCCCGCGTCGTCGGCGGCGAGGGCGGCCAGTTCGCGGCGCAGCTCGTCCAGCGGGCCGCGCAGGGAGGAGGCGAGGAGGGTGAGCAGCTGCTCGTGGCGCGCGGCGAGGGCGTCGTACCGGTCCTTCTCGCGCTCGCCCAGGGCGGCGTACCGCTCCTCGCCCGCGGCCAGTTCCTCCTGGAGCTTCTCGCGCAGTTCGGTCAGCTCGGCGGCGCCGCGCCCGGTCAGCTCCTCGACCTCGGTGGCGTGCTTCTGGCGCAGCGCGGTGAGGTCGGCGGCGTGCTCCTCGGCGAGCCGCTCCAGCTCCTCGGCGTGCGCCTCCTCCAGCGCCGCCTTCTCGTCGGCGAGGGACTGGTACGGGCGCCGGTCGGTGAAGGTCATGACGGCGCCGACGAGCTGGTCGCCGTCGCGCACCGGGGCGGTGGTGAGGTCCACGGAGACCTCGTCCCCGCTCTTGGACCACAGCACCTGCCCGCGCACCCGGTGCTTGCGCCCGGAGCGCAGGGTGTCGGCGAGCGGCGACTCGCCGTACGGGAAGGGGGAGCCGTCGGCACGGGAGTGCAGTACGAGGGTGTGCAGCTCGCGGCCGCCCAGCTCACCGGCGCGGTAGCCGAGGATCTGCGCGGCGGCGGGGTTGACCAGCACGATCCGGCCGTCGGTGTCCGTGCCGACGACGCCCTCGGAGGCGGCGCGCAGGATCATCTCGGTCTGCCGCTGCGAACGGGCGAGTTCGGCCTCGGTGTCGACGGTGCCGGAGAGGTCCCGCACGACGAGCATCAGCAGCTCGTCGCCGGTGTAGGACGAACCGTCGTACGCCTGCTGGGGGTTCTCCAGGTTGGCGCTGGTGACCTCGACCGGGAACTCGGTGCCGTCGGTGCGCCGGGCGACCATCCGCGTCGGCTTCGTGCGGCCGGCCGGGTCCATGTGGTCGGGGCGGCGCATCGAGCCGGGGATCAGCTTGGAGTCGAACTGCGGCAGCAGATCGAGCAGGCCCCGCCCCACGAGCGCCGTACCGGGTGCCTCGAACGCCTCCAGGGCGATGGTGTTGGCGTTGACGACCGTGCCGTTGGCGTTGACCAGGAGCAACGCGTCGGGCAGGGCGTCGAGTATGGCTGCGAGGCGAGCAGCGCCTCGGGATGGCCTGCTGCTCACGAGACGCTTCCTCCCTGTCACCGCACCTTGCCGACCGCTCGGGCCATCTTGCCAAGCGGCCCGCGGGGTGTCACGCGAGGGAGTCTAAGGGCTCCGCCCGCGCGCACGGCGCCGGATGGGAGGGAGGTACCACGACGAAGTGACGCCGAACATATGCCCGCATCCCGCCACGGGTCGCCTTCCGCGGCACGCGACTTGCCCCTGACGTGCACCCCGGCC
>NZ_MUNH01000016.1:0-1764 GCF_002154615.1 Streptomyces recifensis | reverse complement strand
CCGCGCTGGAGGCGCTGCGCGAGGTCGCCCATCTCCGGTTCGACGTGGTCATACTCGACCTCGGCCTGCCCGACCTGGACGGCTCCGAGGCGCTGAAGATGCTGCGCGGCATCACCGACGTCCCCGTCATCATCGCCACCGCGCGGGACGACGAGACGGAGATCGTCCGGCTGCTCAACGCCGGGGCGGACGACTACCTGACCAAGCCCTTCTCGGTCGAGCACCTCTCCGCCCGCATCGCCGCCGTACTGCGCCGCTCCCGCTCCGGCGCCGCCGAGCCACCGCCCTCGCCGGTGATCCGGGTCGGCGGCCTCACCGTCGACCCGCTGCGCCGCCAGGCCGAGCTGGACGGCGCCCGACTCGACCTGACGCGGCGCGAGTTCGACCTGCTCGCCTTCCTCGCCGGCCGCCCCGGCGTGGTCGTCCCGCGCAAGGAACTGCTCGCCGAGGTCTGGCAGCAGTCCTACGGGGACGACCAGACCATCGACGTCCATCTGTCCTGGCTCCGGCGCAAGCTGGGCGAGACGGCGGCCCGGCCCCGCTATCTGCACACCCTGCGCGGGGTCGGGGTCAAGCTGGAGCCGCCCGCCCTGGGGGAGCTCCGATGAGATGGGCCCTGGTCAAGGTCTGCCTGGCGGTGACCACCATGGTCGTCGTCGCCTTCGCCGTCCCGCTCGGCCTGGTCGTCAAGGAGATGGCCCGCGACCGCGCCTTCGCCGGCGCCGAGCGCGAGGCCGCCGCCGTGGCGCCCGCCCTCTCCATCACCACCGACCGGGACGAGCTGGAGCGGGTGGTGGCCGCGGCCGGGGCCGACTCCGGGATGTCCGTGCACCTGCCCGCCGACGGCGACCGGGGCGCGCTCGACCTGGGCCGGGGGAGGGCCGCGGAGAGGGACATCGAGGCGGTGCGCCGGATGGGCCGCGCCTCCACCACCGAGGTCACCGGGGGCTCCGCCCTGCTCCAGCCGGTCGCGCTCGGCTCCGGTGCCATCGCGGTGGTCGAGGTGTGGGTGCCCGAGGCCGCGATGAGCAACGGGGTCGGCACGGCCTGGGCGGTGCTCGCCGCCGTGGGCCTCGCGCTCATCGCCGGTTCGGTCGCGGTCGCCGACCGGCTCGGGGTGCGCATGGTGCGCCCCGCCCGGCGGCTGGTGGAGGGCGCGCACGAACTGGGTGAGGGGCAGCTCGGGGCACGGGTGCCCGAGGAGGGGCCGACCGAACTGCGGCTCGCCGCCGTCGCGTTCAACTCCATGGCCGATCAAGTGGTCCAGCTCCTCGCCAACGAGCGGGAACTGGCCGCTGACCTCTCGCACCGGCTGCGCACCCCGCTCACCGTGCTCCGGCTGAACGCCGCCTCGCTGGGCGCCGGTGCCGCCGCCGACCAGACCCGCGCCGCCGTGGCCCAACTGGAGGGCGAGGTCGACACGATCATCCGTACCGCCCGCGAGGCCAAGCCGCAGACGGCGGCCGTGGGGCCGGGCACGGGGTGTGACGTGGCCGAAGTGGTGCGCGGGCGGATGGAGTTCTGGTCCGCGCTCGCCGAGGACGAGGGCCGCAAGTGGCGGGTGGCCGGCGCCGAGCGGCCGGTACGGGTCCCGGTGGCCCGGGCTGACCTGGCCGCCGCCCTGGACGCCCTGCTGGGCAACGTCTTCCGGCACACCGCCGAGGGCACCGCCTTCGCGGTCGACGTCCACCACGCCGAGGACGCGGTGATCGTGCTGGTCTCCGACGCGGGTCCCGGCATACCCGACCCGCGTCGGAGACCAGC
>NZ_MUNH01000177.1:0-4467 GCF_002154615.1 Streptomyces recifensis | reverse complement strand
GGTCGGCCGGCCGACCTCGCCCGTGAGCTGGGGATGCCGCCGTGGAAGATCGACCGGGTCCGCCAGCAGATGCGGGGCTGGACGCCGGACGGGGTGTCCGTGGCGCTGCGCGCGGTCGCGGAGGCCGACGCCGGCGTGAAGGGCGGCAGTGACGACCCCGAGTACGCGCTGGAGAAGGCGGTCGTGACCATCGCCAGGGCGGCCCGCTCCCGAGGGCGGGCGTAGCGGAACATGCCGAAGGCCCCGGCGCCTCCCTGGAAGGGGAGGGCACCGGGGCCTTCGGACCAAGATGCTGAAGCCACACCCGCGTGGCGAACGCAGGCCGCGTGTGGCTTCGGGATGCCGGACGGGAGCGGTTAGAGAGGGCCCGCTCGTGGGTCCCTCCGGCGGTCAGATCAGAAAGAGGTTCAGCCCTTGAGGTCCGCGACCTTGGCCGAGAGCGCCGACTTCTTGTTGGCGGCCTGGTTCTTGTGGATGACGCCCTTCGAGACGGCCTTGTCGAGCTGACGCGCGGCAGCGCGCTGGTACTCGGTGGCCTTCTCGACGTCACCCGCGGCAGCGGCCTCGCGGGCCTTGCGGATCGCGGTCTTCAGGGAGGACTTGACGGCCTTGTTGCGCAGCCGAGCCTTCTCGTTGGTCTTGATCCGCTTGATCTGGGACTTGATGTTCGCCACGAAAGGAGCCTTTACAGGTTCAGGCACGGGCCCACGAGAGGTCCCGTACCGGTGATCCAGAAATTTGTTGTCGCGCCTCGCGCTGAGAGGGCATGAGGCACAGCGCTCTACAGTACCAGCGGCCCCGACGGCGGCCCAAAACGCTCCCCGGTCGTTCCCCGTGGGACCATGGAAGCTACGTATCGATCCGACCCGAGGCATAAGGCGCCTCAAGAGACAGGACCCTGCGTGCCCGCGACCCCTAACAATGTGCCCGAGCCGAGCCGTACCGCCCCGGCTCTGATCCGCAACTTCTGCATCATCGCGCACATCGACCACGGCAAGTCCACGCTCGCCGACCGGATGCTCCAGCTGACCGGTGTGGTCGAGCAGCGGCAGATGCGTGCTCAGTACCTCGACCGGATGGACATCGAGCGCGAGCGCGGCATCACGATCAAGTCCCAGGCGGTGCGTCTGCCCTGGGCCCCGACCGAGGGCCCCGACCAGGGCACGACGCACATCCTCAACATGATCGACACGCCGGGCCACGTCGACTTCACCTATGAGGTCTCGCGGTCGCTGGCCGCCTGCGAGGGGACCGTCCTCCTCGTCGACGCCGCCCAGGGCATCGAGGCGCAGACCCTCGCCAACCTGTACCTGGCGATGGAGAACGACCTCAAGATCATCCCGGTGCTGAACAAGATCGACCTGCCGGCCGCGCAGCCGGAGAAGTTCGCCGAGGAGCTGGCGAACCTGGTCGGCTGCGACCCCGACGACGTGCTGAAGGTCTCCGCGAAGACCGGTCTCGGCGTCGACGCGCTGCTGAACAAGGTCGTCAAGGAGATCCCGGCCCCGGTCGGTAACCCGGACGCCCCCGCCCGCGCGATGATCTTCGACTCGGTCTACGACTCCTACCGCGGTGTCGTGACGTACGTCCGTGTCATCGACGGCCAGCTCAACAAGCGCGAGCGCATCCGGATGATGTCCACCGGCGCCACCCACGAGCTGCTGGAGATCGGCGTCAGCTCGCCGGAGATGCTCCCGGCCGACGGTCTCGGCGTCGGTGAGGTGGGCTACCTGATCACCGGTGTGAAGGACGTCCGCCAGTCCAAGGTCGGTGACACCGTCACCAGCCAGGCCAAGGGCGCCACCGAGGCGCTCGGCGGCTACAAGGACCCGAAGCCGATGGTCTTCTCGGGCCTGTATCCGCTGGACGGCTCCGACTACCCCGAGCTGCGCGAGGCGCTGGACAAGCTCCAGCTCAACGACGCCGCCCTGGTCTACGAGCCGGAGACCTCCGCCGCCCTCGGCTTCGGTTTCCGCGTCGGCTTCCTCGGTCTGCTGCACCTGGACGTGATCCGGGAGCGGCTGGAGCGCGAGTTCGGCCTCGACCTCATCGCCACCGCGCCCAACGTGGTCTACCGCGTGGTCATGGAGGACGGCACCGAGCACACGGTGACCAACCCGAGCGAGTTCCCCGAGGGCAAGATCGGGGACGTGTACGAGCCGGTCGTGCGCGCCACGATCCTCGCGCCCTCCGAGTTCATCGGTTCGATCATGGAGCTGTGCCAGACCCGGCGCGGCACCCTGCTCGGCATGGACTACCTCTCCGAGGACCGGGTCGAGATCCGCTACACGCTGCCGCTCGCGGAGATCGTGTTCGACTTCTTCGACCAGCTCAAGTCCAAGACCCGTGGCTACGCCTCCCTGGACTACGAGCCCACGGGCGAGCAGAGCAGCTCCCTGGTCAAGGTCGACATCCTGCTGCACGGCGACAAGGTGGACGCCTTCTCGGCGGTCACCCACAAGGACCAGGCGTACGCCTACGGGGTCCGGCTCGTCGCCAAGCTGCGCGAGCTGATCCCGCGGCAGGCGTTCGAGGTGCCGATCCAGGCCGCGATCGGTTCGCGGGTCATCGCCCGCGAGACCATCCGCGCCATCCGCAAGGACGTCCTCGCCAAGTGCTACGGCGGTGACATCTCGCGTAAGCGGAAGCTGCTGGAGAAGCAGAAGGAGGGCAAGAAGCGGATGAAGATGGTGGGTTCCGTGGAGGTTCCCCAGGAGGCGTTCATCGCGGTGCTCTCCAGCGACGACGGCGCCGGAAGCTCGGGCAAGGGCAAGAAGTAGCCCGCGATCGCACCGAGTTGTCGGAGCGAAACGGGCAAAGTGGGGCCCGCCGTACACACGTACGGCGGGCCCCCGCTCGTACGGGGGGCGGTCCGGGGGCGGATCTCGATGGGGTTCCGGTGCGAAGTGACAGGCCGTGGCCTCTTACGCGGTGGCCGGTCGCCCCTTACCCTGATCCCTGCTCGCTAGTTACTCGCGGGTTAAACAACAGCTTCGATCCACAGCTTCGAACCAGCGTGAGTCCACCCAGCCGCACCGAGTCAGCCGCACCGTCGCGGGCCCCGGAGGATGTCGTGAGCGACACACAGACCCTGATCGAGAACCGTCCGCCGTCCGTGGCGGCCCTCTTCCTGGAGCGCGTGGCGGCCACACCGGACGCCGAGGCGTACCGGTACCCGGTACCGGCGGCCTCCGGACAGGGCCCCGACGAGTGGCGGTCGCTGACCTGGGGCCAGGCGGCGGAGCGGGTGTACGCGATCGCGGCCGGCCTGATCGAGCTGGGGATCGAGTCCGAGCAGCGGGTGGCGCTCGCCTCCTCGACCCGCGTCGAGTGGATTCTGGCCGACCTCGGCATCATGTGCGCGGGCGGTGCCACCACCACCGTGTATCCGCAGACCAACGCCGACGAGTCGTCGTTCATCCTGTCCGACTCCGAGAGCCGGGTGCTGATCGCGGAGGACGCCGCGCAGGTCGCCAAGGCGGTGGAGCGGCGGGCCGAGCTGCCCGCGCTGACCAAGGTCGTCGTCATCGATCCGGCGGGCGCCGAGACGGGCGACTGGGTGATCACCCTGGCCGAGCTGGAGAAGCGCGGCACCGCCTACCTGGAGCAGCACCCCGAGCTGATCAAGGAGCGGGTCGGCGCGATCACCCGCGAGCAGCTCGCCACCCTCATCTACACCTCCGGCACCACCGGGCGCCCCAAGGGCGTGCGGCTGCCGCACGACAACTGGGCCTACATGGCGCGGGCCATCGGCTCGACCGACCTGGTCTCCGCGGACGACGTGCAGTACCTCTGGCTGCCGCTCGCCCACGTCTTCGGCAAGGTGCTCACCTCCGGCCAGATCGAGGTCGGCCACGTCACCGCGGTCGACGGCCGGGTGGACAAGATCATCGAGAACCTGCCCGTGGTCCGGCCGACCTACATGGCCGCCGTGCCGCGCATCTTCGAGAAGGTCTACAACGGCGTCGCCGCCAAGGCCCGTGAGGGCGGCGCGGCCAAGTACAAGATCTTCCAGTGGGCCGCCGAGGTCGCCCGCGAGTACGCCAAGGCGTCGCAGGACAGCTTCCGCCGCACCGGCACCGCCTCCGTGCCCTTCGCGCTGGCCGCCAAGCACAAGGCCGCCGACGCCCTGGTCTACGGCAAGCTGCGTGAGGCGTTCGGCGGCAGACTGCGCGCCTGCGTCTCCGGCGCCTCCGCCCTCGCCCCCGAGATCGGCTACTTCTTCGCCGGCGCCGGCATCCACATCCTGGAGGGGTACGGCCTCACCGAGACCTCCGCCGCCTCCTTCGTGAACCCCGGCGAGGCGTACCGCACCGGCACGGTCGGCAAGCCGCTGCCCGGCTGCGAGGTGCGCATCGCGGACGACGGCGAGATCCTGCTGCGCGGCCCCGGCGTCATGGAGGGCTACCACCAGCAGCCCGAGAAGACCGCCGAGGTGCTGGAGTCCGACGGCTGGTTCCACACCGG
>NZ_MUNH01000176.1:0-538 GCF_002154615.1 Streptomyces recifensis | reverse complement strand
CGACGACGACGGCCTGCGCGACGGCGAGCACCTGCGCGGATGGATGACCGACCGCTTCCGCGAGACCCTCACCACCTCCGGCGTCCCGTGGCAGGAGCTCCACGGCGACCGCCGGACCCGCCTCACCGCGGCCCTCGTAGCGGTGGACCGCCTCCTGGCCGACGGCTGGCACCTGGCGGATCCCCTCGGCTGACCGGGCGCGCCCTCAGGCGTGCGGCCAGACCGTCACGTCCACCATGAGGAAGCCCAGATCGGGGAGCGCCGTCGACTTGACCTGCACCACCAAGAGAGCGATGTTGCCCGCGCGGTCCTTGGCGCAGATCTCGCTCCCCGCCGCCANNGCTGGCGGCGCCCTGGAGTTCGAACTTGCACGAGTCGTAGGTTGCGCCCGGCTTGGCATAGCGCAGGAGGAGGTCGCTGCTGCGGCTCTCCAGTGAGCAGCTCTGCGCGCCGCAGGTGAAGCGGATGTCGCCCTTGCGGTCCTTCCGGACGTCCTGGTCACCGAGATCCAGAGAGTTCGTCGCGTCCAGGTTCAGGA
>NZ_MUNH01000175.1:0-5632 GCF_002154615.1 Streptomyces recifensis | reverse complement strand
CGTGGTAGGTGGCAGGGAAGTAGTGGGGGCCGTCCTTGGCCAGGGCGTTCCAGGTGTACTCCCAGCGGGCGCCCGGCTCGTCGCGGAAGACCTCCTCCTTCAGGACCACCCGCCTGTACTCCAGCAGCCGGGCCGAGACCCGCTGGGAGTACACCTGGAACGCCCTGGCCAAGGACGGCCCCCACTACTTCCCGGGCCCGTACCACGCCATCGACGTCGGCTACATGAACGCGGACAACACGGAGTACGCCCTCTACTCCTCCTCCCCGGCCGACGACTGGCCCACCACCCAGAAGCAGTTCACCTGGATTCTCCGGAGCTTCCAGGAGGGCTGAATCGGCCGCCGCCTTCGTACCTTGGCCGGTCAGCGCCCCGGAAGGGGTGGGTCCGGTGCGGCATGATGGGCGGTATGGGGACCGAGGGGCACGACCTCCGTGTGGTCGCGGGCCGTTACCGCCTTGAGGCGCGCATCGGACGCGGCGGGATGGGCGTCGTCTGGCGGGCCGATGATCTGGTGCTGGGCCGTCAGGTGGCCGTCAAGGAACTCACCCTGGACGACTCGCTGTCCGAAGAGGACGCGCGCAGGCGGCGTGAGCACTCCTTCCGGGAGGCGCGGGCGCTGGCCCAGTTGCGCCACCCGCACATCATCGTGGTGCACGACGTGGTCGAGCAGGACGAACGCCCCTACCTCGTCATGGAGTTGATCGACGGCTGCTCGCTCGCCGAGCGCATCGCCGCCGACGGCCCGCTGGACGCCGCCGAGGCCGCCCGGATCGGCGCCGATCTCCTCAGTGCGCTGGCCACCGCGCACGCGGCCGGGGTGCTGCACCGGGACATCAAGCCCGCCAACGTGCTGCTGGAGTCGGGTACCGACCGGGTGGTGCTCACCGACTTCGGCATCGCGCGGGTGGCGGGCGCGACGACGCTCACCGAGACCGGCTCCTTCGTCGGCTCGCCCGAATACACCGCCCCGGAGCGGATGTCGGGGCTGCGCGGCGGGCCCGCGTCCGACCTGTGGTCGCTGGGCGCGCTGCTGTGCGCCGCGCTCAGCGGCGAGTCGCCCTTCCGGCGCGACTCGCTCGGCGGCATCCTGCACGCCGTCGTCACCGACGAGATCCGGCCGCCCGCCGAGGCAGGCCCGCTGCTCCCCGTCGTCCGGGGCCTGCTGGAACGCGACCCCGAGCTGCGGCTCGGCGCGGCCGACGCCGAGCGGATGCTGCGTACGTACCTGGAGAGCGGCCGTATGCCTCCCGCGTCCGGCGTTCCCGCGGCCGCGCGCACACTCCGGCTGCTGGGCGCGGTACGCGGCACCAGATCCGACGCGCCGCCGACCGCGCCCGAACCACCGCAGAGTCCCGCCCGGCCGGCGTCCCCGAGGCGGGCGAGGCTGATCGCCGCCCTGCTGGTGGCCGCCGTGGCCGGGGCCGCGGTGTCGGCGGCGGTGCTGATGCTGCACGAGAACCGGGGCGGCGGTGACGACGCGCCCGGCGCCCCCTCCGCCTCCCGCACACCGGGCCCCACCGGCACCCGGGCGCCCTCCGGCTACCGCACCGTCCGCGACCCGGCGGGCTTCGCCCTGGCCGTGCCCGACGGCTTCACCCGCGAACGGCAGGGCGAGCGCGTCTTCTACCTCTCCGCGGGGGACACCTTCCGCCTCGGCATCAAGATCTCCCCGCCGGAACCGGGCGGCCCCGCCGCCGTCCTGGAACGCCTCGCGGCCGAGGGCGCGGACAACAACCCCGGCTACCGCGACGGCCGTGTCACCGAGACCAGCCACGAGAAACACCCCGCCGCCCTCTGGGAGTTCACCTGGAACGGCTACACCCCCGCCGAGGGCGCGCGGCACACCTACGACCTGTGCTGGGAGGAGGGCGGCCGGATGTACGACGTCTGGGTCTCTGCCCCGGTCGGCAAGGTGCGCGAGGCCCGCGAGCACTTCGACGTGGCCGTGGACACCTTCACCGTCACGGCTCCCTGAGCGGACCGACGGCCCTCCCCTGGATCGTCATGGGGCCGTTCCACGGCTGACCGGGTGCCTCATCCTCCGGCATCGGCGAGGGCGGCACGGACCGCGGCAAGGATGGTCTGGGGGCTGGCCGGCACCGGGGTCCCCTGGACCGCCACGGTCGGCGTTCCGCTCACGCCCCGCTGGACGGCCGTCGCCGTCACGTAGGAGCTCCAGTCCAGGTAGACGCCCTGCCGGACGCACGCCGCGAACGAGCTGTCCGCCAGTCCAACCGCGGGGCCGAGCTCGACCAGTTCGTCGTCGGACAGGCCCGGCCCGCCCTCGGGGGGCTGGTTGGCGAACAACGCGTACAGGTACTCCACGAAGTGGCCACCGTCGGACGCGCAGCCCGAGGCCGCCGAGGCGCGGGAGGAGTACCGGGTGGTGGACAAGGCGTCGAGAAAGCCCATCGGGTGGTGGACGAGACTGATCGCCTTGTCGGCCACCAGCTCGTCGAGGAGCGGCCCGCTCCTCCCTTCGAACTGCTTGCAGAACGGGCACAGAAAGTCGATGAAGGCATCCACCTGCACCGGTCCGGCTCCGACGACGATGCCGTCCCCGCTCGGCGAGGCGTTGGCCGGAACACGGGAGGGCCTGCTGATGTGGGGCGTCTGAGTACTCATGCCGAGTCCCCTGCCGTAAGTCGATGGAAATCCGCGTCGTACGCGACAGGCACGGCAGACCGACCACCCGCGCCCGGCCGGGTCCACAGCCGCATTCCGGGCGCCGGGATGTCCGACGCTAGATGTTCTGGAATTCGTTCGGCAGTTGCGACATCACATCCTCGAACTCCGTGCCGGGGACGGCCTCTCTCAGAGTCCTGAAAACCGCCGCGACGCCGCTGCGCGCCACGGCCTCGTCGACGCCCGCCCGCTCACTCACCCGCCGGACGAACTCGGCAACGCCGAATTTCTGGGCGACATCCTCCGGTGGGACCAGGGGCGGGGCGATCTCGGCGGGCAGGACGCCGGCCAAGTGCCTCGCCTCGCCGCCGGTGATCCGCTCGCCCAGCGTCAGCATCGTGGCCCGGGTCAGCTCCCTGGCCTGCTCCTGGGGCACGTGGGCCCGCTCGCTGACGAGACGGACGAACTCGTCGCTGTCCATGGCGCCTCCAATCCGGCAACCCATCACGGGTACCGCGCACGCACTGCCCCAAACGGTGATCGACATGCCGGTGCGAACCCGGCGGCCGGTGCCGAAAGCGCCGGTCACCGCCCGTCCTCTTCGCCTTCCTCGACAAAGGGGCGCACTGCCTCCAGCAGGGCCCTCAACGCGCCGGTGAGCATCCCGACCTCTGCGACGCGCTGGGCGGACGGGTCCTGCGGGTAGAGCCGCTCGGCCTGTCCGGCCTGTTCGGCGACGTTCGCCAGGACCTGCTCGGCGGCCTGAGCCGCGGCGCGCAGGGCGGCACGTTCGATATCGCCGGGCATGTGATCTCCCCTGCATTCGGCCGCCGGGCACCGAATTCCCGGAATGCTTCGACGTCGCCATCAACAGGTTCCGCCGGGAACGCCACAGCCGGCGCGCTTCACTACGAAGGCGTCCTCTTCCCCAAGCGTACGGGGGTGCCGGACACGCCGCAGGACGTCGGCTTCCCCGCGAGCAGGCCGGGGAGATCGAGGAGGTCGGGCGCGAAGGCGCCATGCGGCACCCGGCCCGCGCCGCGTTCCCGGCCCACGCGTCACCGGGCAGGACGAAGCCGGGCGGCGCTTCGACAGGCCCTGAAACCAGCCGAGTTGAAGGCGTGCGCCCGCGTCGACAAGCGCCGGGTGGGCGCGGTACTGATGGGGCATGAGTGACGACGGCGCACCCCCGCCCGACGGACGCCTGCTCGGCGGGCGCTACCGGCTCCTCGAACGGGTCGGGGCCGGGCCGACCGGCACCGTGTGGCGCGCCCGCGACGAGCGGAACGGGGACCTGGTCGCCGTCAAGGAGCCCCGGCTGCCCGGCGGTCCGGCGGGCGAGAAGGCCGGACGGACCGCGCACCGGCTGCGGCGCGAGGCCGGCGCCGCCGCCCGGGTACGCCATCCGTCCGCCGTACGGGTCCGGGACGTGGCCGGCGAGGACGGGCTGCCCTGGATCGTCATGGAGTGGGTCGAGGGCGAGTCGCTGCGCGAGACCGTGGGGCGCGGTCCGCTGCCGCCCGCCGAGGCGGCCCGGATCGGGCTCTCCGTGCTGGGCGCGCTGCGCGCCGCGCACGCCGTCGGTATCGTGCACCGTGACATCAAGCCCGCCAACGTGCTGATCGAGTCCGGCACCGGGCGCGTGGTCGTCACCGACTTCGGGATCGGTGACGGGCACACCGAGGACGCCCCCGAGGGGTTCGTCGCGCCGGAGCGGGCGTCCGGGCGAGGTGGGCCCGCCTCCGACCTGTGGTCGCTCGGCGCGCTCCTCGCCGCCATGACGGACGGCGACCCCGGCCCGCTCGCCCCGCTGCTGGACCGCCTGCGCGCCCCGGACCCCGACGCCCGGCCGGACGCGGCGGAGGTGGCGGCGGAGCTGGAGAGACGCGCAGGTGTGCGGATGGAGGAGCCGGAACCCGAACCCGTCACCGAGCCCGCGCGAACCGTCGTGACGCCCGCCCCGGTGGTGCGCCGCACCCCGCTCGCCGCTCTCGGGCTGCTGCTGTCGAAAAAACCCGGAGCCGAGTGACCGGGCCGACAACGCGCTGATCAGCACGTTTACCGCCAGTGATCACTGGCGGAATGTGTGCGGCCGGTGAAACCCCGTTACCGACGGGTACCGAAAGGGCGGCCACCGGCATACCCTGCCGCTCATGACGGACTCGCAGGCCCCGGAAGTCACCGGCACCAACCCGATCGCCCCGGCCCCCGAGGGCGTGCGCACCGCCGCCGACGTGGTCACCCCCGAGCTGCTGGCCCAGCTCACCAAGGGCGTCACCGGCTCGGGCCGGACCAGCAACCACACCCCGCTCACCGGGGCCAAGCTCGCCGACCTGCCCGAGTCCACCCCGGACGACGTCGCCGCCGCCTTCGAGGCCGCCCGTGCCGCCCAGCGGGTGTGGGAGCGGACCCCGGTGCGCGAGCGGGCCGCGGTGCTGCTGCGCTTCCACGACCTGGTGCTGGAGCGGCAGTCCGAGGTGCTCGACCTCATCCAGCTGGAGACCGGCAAGGCGCGGCTGCACGCCCACGAGGAGGTGCAGGCCGTCGTCGTCGCCGCCCGGCACTACGGCCGCCGCGCCCCCGCCTACCTGCGGCCCAAGCGGCACACCGGCGCCATGCCGACCCTGACCAAGGTGACCGAACTGCGGCACCCGCGCGGGGTCGTGGGCCAGATCGCCCCCTGGAACTACCCCCTGGAACTGTCCGTCGGGGACGCCCTGCCCGCCTTCGTCACCGGCAACGCGGTCGTGATGAAGCCGGACACCGAGACCTGCCTGACCGCCCTGTGGGCGCGTGACCTGCTGGTCGAGGCCGGACTGCCCGCCGGGGTCTTCCAGGTGGTCCTCGGCGAGGGCCCGGTGGTCGGCCCGGAGATCGTCCGGCACGCCGACTACGTCTCCTTCACCGGCTCCACCCGCACCGGCCGCGAGGTCGCCCAGGGCGCCGCCGCCCGCCTGATCGGCGTCTCCCTCGAACTCGGCGGCAAGAACGCCATGCTGGTCCT
>NZ_MUNH01000174.1:0-20337 GCF_002154615.1 Streptomyces recifensis | reverse complement strand
AGCGCCCGGGCGCTGCACGTGCCGCGATCGGGTACGGGTGGCCAAGGAGCCGCGGTCCAGGCGTACGGCCGAGCGGGTGTACGCAGCCGGCGCCCGGCGCGGCGGATCCGCGCATCCGCCGGGCCGGGGTCGGCGCCACCCGCCGATCCACTTCGGAGGGCGGCCCCGGGAACGCGGCTCCGGCGCCGCCGAGGCCGTGGAGCAGACGGGCCCGCGGCAGCCGGTCAGTACCGGATCTCCACCAGCCGTCCCTCCGCGTCCAGTTGCGGCATCTCAGGCACCCGGACGGCGGTCCGGAGCGCGATCCGCTGGGCCGACCAGGCGGCCGCGGCGGCATCGAGCACGTCGTCCGCGGGCACCCGGTCGGCCTCGCCGAGCTCGTCCGGGAGCACCAGCCCCGCCCGCGCCAGCAGGGAGCGGCGCAGGTTCTGCCCACGCCAGGTCTTCTTGGCGTACGCCGGCGGCACCCCGTCCGCCAGGGCTTGGAAGGACAGCTCGGGATGCACCTCGTGGATCCGTTCGTCCACGGCCCAGCACTCCCGCGCTTCGAGCAGCTTCGGTGCCAGGGCCCACGCCTGCCGGCTCAGGCGGCTGCCGGTGAGTTCCCGGCACCGGTCCCCCGCCGCCGCGAAGTCCGTCTCCTGCCACGCCGGCCTCGGCGCCACGAGGAAGACGCTGCTGCGCCGCGCCCCGAGAAGCGCGCGGGCCTCCAGGTCGGCGGCGCGCCAGCCCTCCTCGATCAGCCCCAGCGGCATGTCGACCGCGATCACCCGCACGTCGCCTGCACGCTCGATCAGCGCACCGAGCCGCCGGTCCACCAGGCTGCCCGCGTACGAGCCGTCCGTGAGCGCGACACCCACCCACCCCTGCTTGCCACAGGCGTCCACCCCGAGGACGTCCATCCACTCCACCCCTCTCCCACCGAACCGGTCCGGGGAGCCGGGGCTGTGCCCAGGCCGGTTTCCCCGACGATGACGAGGGCTCCGCTCCGAACCCGGTCCTCACAGCATGCCCGGGCGACGGCCTGGCCCGGCCTGGTGGGGTGCTCAGGCTTCCGGGTCCGGTGCGACGGCGCGGCTTACGCAGTCTCGCAGCAGGGTGCGCCGTTGGTCGTGCACGCTCGCGGGCTCCTGGGCGGAGGCGGCGTAGACGTTGCTCACCGGAGACCAGGCCATGGACATGGCGATGACCATGGCCATCACGTCGAAGGGGTCTCCCTGCCTGATGCGCCCGGCGGCCTGGGCGTCTGCGATGGCGCGGAGTTTGTGGTCGTCGTACTGGTCGTGGTCCGCCACGAGATGCCCGGTCGGGCGCCGTTCCAGGCGCGCCCAGGTCGCCAGCCGGATCAGATCGGGGCGGCTGAGGTACTCGTCGTAGAGGCGCACCGCCCAGTCGGCGAGGTCCGTGGCGTCGATGGGGACGACATTGGTGATCCGCTCCAGTGAGGCGAAGAAGATCGCGTCGAAGAGCTGTTCCTTGTTGCCGAAGTAGCCATAGAGCTGTGCCTTGTTGGTGCGTGCGGCGGCGATGATCCGCTCGATGCGCGCGCCGGCGATGCCGTACTGGGCGAACTCCTGGGTGGCGGCGTCGACGATGCGCTGGTACGTCGCGGCTCCGCGGCTGCTGGATGGCTGGTCAGGCATGCCGGGACTTTAACAGACAGAATCGTCTGTTTGCTTCTTGGCTCGTATGCCTCTACCGTCAAATAGACCGAACAGTCTGTCTGAGGAGTCAGAGATGCGTTCCACGACCGGTTGGCAGGCGGACAGTGTGACGCGGACTCTGCGGCGCGCTGTGCTGGAGCGCCGGGACCTGCGCCCGGACGACATAGCAGTACGTGTCGACTACTGCGGTGTCTGCCACACAGACCTCCACGCGCTGCTGGCGCACGAGAGCGACGTAAACGGCGTGCTCGTACCCGGACATGAGTTCACAGGCGTGGTGACCGAGGTCGGCAGCGCGGTTCCCGACTTCTCCCCGGGCGACCCCGTCGCCGTCGGCAACATCGTCGACTCGTGCGGCATGTGCCGTATGTGCCAGGCCGGCCAGGAGAACTTCTGCCGAGAGTTCCCGACGCTGACCTACGGCGGAGCCGACCGGCAGGACGGGTCGACCACCCTGGGCGGGTACTCCCGCGAGTACGTCGTGAGCAATCAGTTTGCCTACCATCTCCCTGCGAGCCTCGACCCAGCCGCCGCAGCTCCCCTGCTCTGCGCCGGCGTCACCGTCTGGGAACCGTTGCAGGCGCTCGGAGTTGGCCCGGGCAGTACCGTCGCCGTGGCCGGGCTGGGCGGCCTGGGACACCTCGCGGTCAAGATGGCGACCGGGCTCGGCGCCACGACCTCCGTCATCAGCCGGACCCCCGACAAGGCTGACGAAGCGCGCAGCCTGGGGGCGCAGGGATTCGTCGTGTCCACCGACCCGGGGCAGATGGAGGCGGTCCGCGACCAGTTCGATGTGGTCATCGACACCATCTCCGCCCCCCACGACCCGGCGCCGTACCTGCGTGTAACCGCCATGGACGGCACGCTCAGCCGCCTCGGGCACCTCGGACCCGTCACCGTGGAAACCATGGACCTGCTCATCGGCCGCAAGAAGCTCAGCTCCGCCGGCAGCGGCGGCCGCCCGTCCACCACTGCCATGTTGCACTTCTGCGCTGAGCACGGCATCACCGCCGACATCGAGCTGCTTCCGTCGTCCCAGGTCAACAGGGCTCTCGAACGCCTAAAGCGCAACGACGTCCGCTACCGCTTCGTGCTCGACATGTCCGACCTGGACTGACCCGCCGCGCGGCTTGTTCAACAGCAAGTCCGGCGAGAACCACGGGAGTTGCCCGGGCGGAGGTCAGGTGCACCGCGTGGGTGGGGAGATCCACCGAGCAGGTCTGGAGGCACGCCGAGCAGGGAGTGGTCGTTTTCGACGAGCGCCATCAAGGCGGGGATGGTTCAGTTCGGACCGTGCCAACGGCGCCCGCACGTCATGGTCCGCTGACTAGTGCCGCATCAGACAACGTTCGCCCCGTAGCACCGCTGGAAAACTCGTCCAAATAGTCTCCCCGCAGTAGCCGAGGATGGCCCCGTTCCGGTCCTTGACGACTGGCTGGGGAGACGCGGAGTCGGGGTCTGGAATGGGTGCTCACCAGCAGCCTCCGAGGCCCGCAGCAGCCCGTTCCAGCCGCCGCCACATACTACCTGACCTGGTCTTTTGTCATCCTCGCTCCTACGATCGGCATCGGTCGAAAGGGGGGGCCGGATGGACCGGACCGTACGCACCGTCGAGGACGTTCTCGCGCTTTTGGACGGACTCTTCGTATCTGAGTCCGAGGCCAGCCGCTTGGCGACGGGCGACGGTAAGGGCTTCTGGGACCGCTTCTATGCCGACCGGTCGAGGCCGGTCCCGTTCTTCGTGTCGAAGCCGGACGAGAACCTGGCTGCCTACCTCGACCAGGGCCTGATCGCTCCCGGCCGGGCCCTGGACCTGGGATGCGGACCTGGCCGCAACGCCCTGTATCTCGCCTCGCACGGCTTCGAGGTGGACGCCGTCGACCTCTCCCCGGTGGCCGTCGCCTGGGGTGAGGACCGGGCCCAGAAGGCCGGAGTCGACGTCCGTTTCCTGTGCGGTGACGCTTTCGCGCTCCCCCCGGCCGAGTTGAGCGGCCCATACGACCTGGTCGTCGACTCAGGCTGCTTCCACCATCTGGCGCCGCACCGCCGGGTCAGCTACCTGGCCCTCCTCGACCGGGTCCTCGCCCCTGGCGGCCATCTCGCGCTCACCAGCTTCGCCGCCGGCGAGGGGGGAACAGGGTCGGAACTCACGGACGCTGACCTCTACCGCGAACGCGAGTTGCAGGGCGGCCTCGCTTACACCCCCGAATCGCTGCGCTGGATCTTCTCCGACCTGGGGGAGGTCGAACTGCGCCGCATGCGGGAGGAGCCCTCCGAATCAGCACTGTTCGGCGTGACCTTCTTGTGGGCCGCGCTGTTCCGTCGGGATGCGGCTCTTCCGACCGCAGGCGACGCTCACCCTGCTCACGACCGCGCGTAGGCGCTCATCCTGGGCGTGCTTGTTCCGCCAGATGATGCAGCGGCAGATCATGCTGCCCTGCTCCTTGTGACTGGCGTGATCGGTGCCGCCGAGGGTGAGGTAGCGCAGGGCCGTGAACTGGGCCTCGATCCGGTTGGAGGTGCCGGATGCCGTGCGGGCGGGTGTAGGTCGTGCGGCGGCGGGGCCGGGCCTCGCGGTCTGGGTCCTTGTGCTTGCCGCCGTGCTCGGCCCACTGGCGTCCGGGGTAGGGCTGGAGGTTGAGCGGGCCGAACTCGTCCATGCAGAGGATGACTTCGGGCTCGCCCCGCTCGGGGATGACCTCGCCGTCGGCGATCGCGTAGAGGGGCTCGACCCGGGCCTTCTTGGCCGCGTAGTCGGGGTCGTTCGAGGATTTCCAGGTCTTCACGCGTTGAAAGGAGACGCCCTCCTCTAGGAGCAGGAGCCGCAGGCCCTCGTGGCTGATGTCGTCACCCCCCCCGGGCGACCAGGAAGTCGGCCAGCTTGACCAGGCTCGAGGTCGAGAAGGGCAGGCAAGAAGATCGCCAAGTCCAAGCCGGCCGAGCACGATCCAACACACTGTGGTGCGGGATGAGCAGGTAGCCCGTCAGTTCGCGGTGCAGGTCTAGAGCGGGATGCGGAGCATCGGTCGAGGCCGGTCGCGAACACGGCCGGACAAGGTCCGCGCCGATAAGGCCTACGGCTTCCCCGGAAACCGCGCCTACCTGCGCAGACGCGGGAGCGTGGACTCCACGATCGTAGGCCCGGTCCCACGGCCCGTACCGCTCCGGCACGTCGCGCCACGGGGCACCGGTTCTGGTCCGCCACCGTATGCCGTCTATCAACTGCCGCCGGGTCCACACCGGTCGACGGCCCGGCCTTTTGCCCCGCGGCAGCAACGGCTCAAGCCGAGCCCACTGGTCGTTCGTCAGATCTCCACGCCCCACGGCAGGTGATCAATCCCAGCCAAGATCCACTCTCGCACCAAGCCCTAGTACGGCTAAAGGGGTTGGGCTATCCGTCGTGTGCTTCGAGCTCGGTCGCCGGCGTCTGTTGGGTGGCCGCCCACGACGCCAGGAGCGCTAGATTGTCGGCGGTCGGCGTGCCCGCAGGTGCGGTGTAGACGTTGAGGTGCAGGCCGGGCTCGGCGGGCAATGCAAGGGACTCGACGTCCAAGTCGAGCCGGCCCACGATGGGATGGCGTACACGCTTGCGGCCGGACCGGTGCAGCCGCACGTCCTGAGATGCCCACCGCTGCCGAAATAGCTCACTGCACGTCGACAGTTCGCCGACCAGGGCGATCAGGTCCTCGTCGTGCGGATTGCGGCCCGCTTCCATGCGTAGCTTCGCGGCCACGTCACCGGCAATTCGGTCGTAGTCGACAAAGAACTCTCTGGCCGACTCGGGGTGCAGATAGACGAACCGCGCTGTGTTCGCGGGCCGTCGCGGTTCGGCCAGCACTGGTGAATACAGCGCGCGAGCGAGTTGATTCATGGCGAGCACGTCGTAACGGCCGCTACTGATCCAGGCCGGCGCACCGGAGATCGCGTCGAGCACCTGCTGCAGCGTCGAGCGCACCGTCACGGCAGGCCTACGCCGGCGTGATCCGCTGGGCGCCCTGGACTGGCGCGCGAGGTGGAACAGATGGTCGCGCTCGGCCTCGTCGAGTTGCAAGGCAGAGACCAACGCGTCGAGCACCCCGTCGGAAGCACCGGCGAGGCTGCCACGCTCCATGCGCACGTAGTAGTCGACGGATACCCCCGCCAGTAGCGCTACCTCCTCGCGGCGCAGACCTTTGACCCGACGGTTGCCGCCGTAAGCGGGCAGGCCTGCCTGCTCGGGTGCGATGCGGGCGCGACGCGAGCTGAGAAACTCCCGGATCTCGGTGCGTAGATCCATCATGGCCATCCCCTCACCGTAAGCCCGTCCCGCAGCCTAGGGGGTGCCCGTTGCCGTCGTTGCGACGCCGCCGTCTACCGGGATGATGGCGCCCGTGAGGTAGGACCCAGCCCGACTGGCGAGAAACACGGCGATACCCGCCATGTCGTCGTCGCGGCCGAGCCGGCGCAGGGGGGCCGCCGCTGAGATCGTGTCGCCGATGGCATCGAGGGTGGACGCCATCATCTGCGAGGGGAACACTCCCGGTGCTACCGCGTTCACCGTGACGTGCTGGGGGCCCAGCTCCCTGGCAAGCACCCTGGTGAGTTGATGGAGTGCCGCCTTGCTGCTGGCGTACGAGTAGTTGGGCGCCTGGGCGACGTGGATGGCGGCGATACTGCCGATGTTGATGATCCGCGCGGGATCGTCGGCGGTACCCGCCCTGCGAAGTGCGGGGAGCAGCGCCTGCACGAGCCAGAACGGCGACTTGAGGTTGAGGTCGATCACTGCGTCCCAGGCCTCGTCCGGGAACGTCGCCAGCGGCTCGCGCCACATCGCTCCCGCGTTGTTGACAAGGATGTCCAGGCATTCCGAGTCGGCCTTGACAAGATCAGCGAGGCGCCGGCACTCGTCGTGCCTGGACAGGTCGGCGGGAATTGCTCGGACGTCGCCGAATTCGGACAGTAGGTCCTGTGCCTCCGCGCACGCGTCTGCCTTCCGTGAGCTGATGACGACGCGGGCGCCGGCCTGGAGAAGGCCGCGCGCTATCATCATCCCAATTCCCCTGGTGCCACCAGTGACAAGGGCGTACTTACCACTGAGATCAAAAAGTTTTGTGTGAGTGGTGAATTGATTGTCCGCCATTGGTCTCCGTCCCTTCTGCCGCGAGAGATTGAGCCGACACGGTCACGCGTTCGGGGCAGCTGAATGGAACTGATGAAGGTAAATCTGCAGTGCGTGTCCACGGAGTGTTGTCGGCGCTTTCGACTCAACCAGGTTGACAGGCGTTTGGGACGTCTGGGAGACCTTGGTGATACAGGTACTGTGAGAGCCCCCCTTGCCAGGCGCGCTGACTCACTCAGCTGAGGTCAACTGGCCTCGGCCGGCGGACTCCGGCAGGGGACGCCGCGACCCACGTGACCACCTACTGGCCTCCCACCGGCACCGGCGTGCTTGGAGACACCCTGATGCGTGCTCTGCCCCGTCGTGCCCTGTTCGCCGCTCCGGTCGCCGTGCTGGCGTTCGCGCTGGTGGCCCGCGGCGCGGCAGCGTCCGGGGGCGGGACGGATCGCCTGGACTCGCAGCGTCCCTCACAGCGGTCCGCCCGTGGTGGTCGGCCTCGCCAACCGCCGTCAGGCGTCACGACGCGTACACGTTCGGCATAGGCCGGCCCGGTGGAGTAGGAGCCGCGGATCGGGTGCGCGGCGGCGTACGACGTGGATCGCATTCGCGAAGGACGGATGTTCATCGGCCTGTCCAGGTGGCGAGGGCCGCCTGGCCCTCGGTGTAAATCCTGGAGCGATGCCGTGAGTAGTACGCGGCATCGGCGTCGCCAACGGGTGCCACTCCGCCGGATTTTCGCCTCTCTGAGTGGTTGAACGTAAGCGGAGCGCAATCAACGTGGCGCGAAGTGCTCTTGAGTCGGCCCGGAGCCCGCAAAAGACTGCTGTGGCAACAAGGCCGTGCTGCGGACCCGGAGCCTGCGGCACGGCGGTCACGATCGCAATGTGAGGAGAACATCGATGCCCGACGGCGACCGCCGAGAGGACGCACACTCGATCATGCTGATCGATGGAACCGCCACCCGAACCCGGGAGGCGGCCCCCCTCGACCTGGTGCCAGTGCAGGAACTGCACCGCCGCTGCTCGCTGGGCAGTCGCGCGCTGCGGTACCACGCGGGCAAGACGGGGATCTCCCCTGCCGAATGGCGTCAGTTGTCCGATCCGGAGCGCGGCACCACGCTGGTGACCGCTCCAGCCGAGCGTACGGAGTACATCATCGCCATGACGAACGTCATGCGCACCGATCAGCAAGGGGTGGGGGAACTCGCGATCCTGGTCGAGGACGCATGGCAGGCCAGGGGGCTTGGCACCGCGCTGGCCGAACATGCGGCTACCGTGGCCCGCCGCGAAGGGCACCACGCACTGGCCGCCACGGTGGCGGCGAGCAACAAGTCGATGCTCCACCTTCTCGAGAAGCTGGACGCGGCCCCGGTCGAAACCACCGGTCCCGTACTCGACCTCCGCATCCCGCTCTAGACCTGCACCGCGAACTGACGGGCTACCTGCTCATCCCGCACCACAGTGTGTTGGAACTCCAACTGGGTGACAGACAGGCCGGTTCGGGGTAGGGACACCCGATCCCGTAGGTACGAAGCGCTCGCCGGGCACCGGCAACCAGAGGTGGACGTTCAACGGCGCCGCCACGACGACTTCTCGTGACCCGGCGGCAAGCCGAAGGCCGGCCCCACGCCCGCGTGCAAGCGGCCCGCCGACAAGCCGGCGGGCCGCTCCTGTCGCAGCGTCCGGACGCTGCCGCTGTCAGTGAGCCTCGGTGTGGAAGCCCACGCCCGCCGTGACACCCTCGGGGGTGGCGACCGCCAGGAGGTCCGAGGCGACGGAGTCGATCGGCGTCTCGATAAAAAGGCCGCCGGAGCCGGCGACCGCGAGACCGCCGGAGACGTTGTCCAGGTCGGCGTCGGAGATTTCGGTGGTCGCTATTTGGGGGACGAAGTTCATTGCGTGTGGTTCCCTTCGAATGAGCACTCTGAATGGCAGCGTTCGCTCGCTCGACTTCCGGGAGCGGTGCCGGAGTTCTTTTCTGGCGAGTCGGCGCTACGCGAAGAATCAAAGCAGGTCGGCCATGCGGCGGCCAGCCGTCAGAGTCCTGGACGGGACGCGGATCGAAATGCTTCTTCACCGGTGTGACCACGGTATGACCGAACACATCGAATTCTCCACATGCCCCCCTGAGCAGGTACGGACACGGTGGTTGCCGCCGTCGTCCAGAACGGCTACGGCTTCGCCGAGGGCCAGCACCTTCCGACCTTTTCATGACGGTTGTTCAGGCTGAATACGACCTCACGGTGAATGGTGTGAGGGTTCATCGGATATTCGGCGTCCGGACGTCAGACGGGTGAGGTGCACCCCTCCCCCGCCGTTGGCGTCGCCCTCCTCCACTTCGCCCTCCTCGGGGGTGTAGTCGGCCTCGGAGAGCCGTTCGTGGAGGAAGGCCATGGCGGTGTCGAAGCCGTCGCGTACGACGGTGGTGACGACGCGCCGGCCGCCGGTGCGGTGCTCCACCCAGGTCTCGATCGCCCTCTCCTGCCCGGCTGTGCAGCGCGGCGACTTCGACGCCCTGGGTGTCGTGACGAGATGCGGAACGCCGAGACGCCGGCAGGCGCCCGGACGCGGGAGTGGCAAGGGGCCGCTGTGGGCGTGATGGTCAGGGTCCTAGTTCACAGTGCCGTCGGTGTAGCCCGCGTCGCTCAGGCCTTGCCGCACGAGGTCGGGGCAGTTGCTGATGAAGCCGTCGGCGCCGTCGCGGGCGAACTCGACCGCGCTCTCGGAGTCGTCCACCGTCCAGAGGAAGACCTTCAGTCGCTGCCCGTGCGGGCCCTTCAGGGCATGGGCCGCCTTGAAGTACCGAGGGCTCACCTTCAGGTACTTCATGTTGATCTGGTCGGCCACCGTCGCGAATCGCGCCAGGTCCTCCACCGTCGGTTCACGCGACAGCAGGGCGGTGCGCGCCTCCGGGGCATGAGCGCGTACGGTCCGCAGGGTGCCGGTGTCGAAGGCCTGGATGATCAGCCGGTCGGTCATCCGGTCACCCTCGAGCCAGCCCAGCCGGCCGAGTTCCTTGACCGTGTCCTCGGCCAGCCCCGGATAGATCTCCGGCCACTTGATCTCGAGTACCAGCTTCTGGCCGTTGCCGTCCACGCGGCGCATGTACTGCTGAAGGGTCGGTATCCTCTCCCCCGACCATTGCCGGCCCTTCCAGCCGCCGGCGTCCAGCGTGGACATCTCCGCCCAGGTGAAGTCCCCGACTTTCCACGGCGCACGCTTCGGGAACTTCTCCTCGACATCGGTGGTGCGGGCCAGGGTCTTGTCGTGGATGACCACCAGCGTGCCGTCCTTGGTGCGCTGGACGTCGTTCTCCAGCCAGTCGATTCCCTGGGCCCGCGCCGTATCCACCGCGGCCAGGGTGTTCTCCGGGGCCGCTCGGCTGCCGGCCCTGTGAGCCACAGTCACCACGCCCTCGCGGCTCGTCGCCTCCGTCTGCGTGGACGTCACCAGCAGCACCGCGACCAGGCTCAGGCCCAGTCCTGCCACGCACAGGACAACGCGCGCGAACATCCACTCTCCTCATGGGTCGACGGCACAGACTTGCACGGCGTGGTCGAGACGGCCGGTAGTGCCAGGAAGAGGAGAGACTACCTACCACCCGCCGAGTCATCCGCAGGCGGCCGGGACCACCGGTCACGCTGAGAGCAGCAGCGGCACGGGATGTCGCTCTGAGGCGCTTGAGTCTCCAGCCGCCGGAGGGTTCAGGATCTGACTCATGGACGACGAACGCCCCGACGTGCTCACCATTGGCCGCCTCGCGCACCGCACCGGGCTTCCGGTACGGACCCTGCGCTTCTGGTCGGACGAGGGGGCGGTGCCGCCTGCGGGCCGTTCCGCGCGCGGCTACCGGTTGTACGACGCCGAGTCCGTGGCCCGCGTCGAGCTGGTCCGTACCCTGCGGGAGCTGGGCCTCGGGCTCGACGACGTGTGCCGCGTCCTCAGCGGCCGCACCACGGTCGCCGAGGTCGCCGACGCTCATGTGACCGCGCTCGACGCGCAGATTCGCTCCCTCAAGATGAGCCGGGCCGTCCTGTCCACCGTGGCGAAACGGGGTTCGACCGTTGAGGAGACAGCACTGATGAACCGGTTGGCGCGGCTTTCCGCCGCCGAGCGCACACAGATCATCGACGAGTTCAAGGAGGAGGTGTTCGGCGGCCTCGACGACCCGCGCCTCCGCGACCGTATGCGCGACTTCAGCGTCGAATTGCCCGACGATCCCACACCCGAGCAGGTCGACGCCTGGATCGAACTGGCCGAATTGGTTCGGGACCCGGGTTTCCGCGCCCGGTTGCGCACATGGATGGAGCTCAACACGCCCGTACCGGGGCAGGGCCGTCCCCCCGGGGCGTCCCTCTGGTGGGCCAGGCAGATCGTGCAGACCGTCGCGGAGGTCAGGAAAGGCGGGGTCGCTCCGGAGGGGCCGGCAGCGGCCGAGGTGCTGTCCAAGCTGTTCGGTGACGCCGATCGGGCCGCCGTGCTGCGCAGCCTGGAAGCCGGGATCAAGGCGGGAGCGGAGCACTACCGCACGCTCGTCGCCCGTGTGCGCGGGCAGTCTTCGTCGCCCGACGCGACCGAGGAGCTGGAATGGCTGGCGCGGGCCCTGCGCGCCGCGGACCGGACCTGACCTGGTGCTCGACCTCGGCACGGGGCAGACCGCCGACCTGGCGGTGCCGATCGACCGGGACGAGCTGAGCCCTCACGGGCCGCGGCCGTCCGACAACGGCGCCACCCGGCTGGGGACGGCGGCGTGGATCCGGAGGCCGGACCCGGACCCGGCACGCGCCATCCCGGCCCCGGACCGGTACGCGACTCATGGCCGCCTGAGGACTTGGCGGGCGCGAACCCGCCGGACGACGCCTCCGTCCGGTCTCAGCGCGCGCACACGAAACTCGACGCGCTGTCCGGATCACCGGCCCGGTACCGGGGCCAGCCCGGGTACTCGCACAAGGGACGCGTGCAGTCGTGGAGGGGGTCGGACACCACCTCGTCGGCGGGCGGCTCGTCCCTTTCGACCCAGTGCTCCAGCGCGGAGAGCGAGTCCGTGGCGGCGGCGAACGCGGGGGTGCCGAAGTTGGCGTGGTTGGCGCCGGGCACGACGTAGTAGCGCAGGAACGAGTGCGTCGGTCCGGCGCCCAGCGTGGCGCGGACCCGGTGGTAGTAGTCGGTCGTCGAGTACGGGGAGACGAGTTCGTCGGCGGCGCCGTGGAGGAGGATCAACTTACCTCCGGCGCGGGCGAAGGCGCCGAGGTCGGTGTCGTTGCGGTCCTGGATCGTGGACAGCTGGCTGATCCGGGCGAGCCACTTGCCGGGGCGCTGGGGATCGACGGTGAGGGAGTTGTGCCCGGGGTCGCGGGTGAGGAAGTACTTGACCCATTGATCCCAGAACTGCATGCCGTAACCGCTCGTCACCGGCATGGGGTGGGCGGGCGCGGTGGTGCCGAAGCCCAGGAACGGGGTCCGCATGTCCGCCCCCGAGAGGAAGGGGAAGCCGGGATACTCGGTCTCGCCACTGGCGACCCGGTACGGCCATCTGAACGGCGAGGACATGGTCGTCACGGCGTCGATCTGCGCGTCCGACAGGCAGTTGGGCCCTGTCCCGATGCCCTTCGGACAGCGCAGCGTGCGGGGATCGAAGTGGCAACTGCCCGGATTCGAGACGACGTCGTCCCTGAGGCCGTCCAGTCCGTCACACGCCTGGACGACCCTGTCGTGGAGGAGCTTCTGCTGATCGACTCCGGGGAACGCGCCGGGGCGGGACAGGACTTGGACCAGGTGTCCCAGGTACAGCATCTCGCTGAGGTTGTTCCAGGCGGGGAAGGCGGAGATCACCCCGTCGAACGCGGTCGGCCACCGCTTGGCCACGACGAGCGCTTCCCGGCCGCCTGTCGAGCCTCCGGAGAAGTAGACCTCGGTCGGATTCGCCCCGTAGGCGCGTTGGACGAGGAACAGGCTCGCGTCGCGCGTCTTCTTGAGGGCGTCGCCGGCGGCGAAGTTGTTCAGGGCCTCGTCGTTCACGCCGAACGACCCGTCCAGCGACGGAGGGGCCGTCGGGCTCTGCTGATGCCCCGAGTCGCTGGCGAACGTCACGTACCGCCGGGCCAGCGGGGACGGTTGATCGGTGGGGCCGAACGGCACGTTGGCCGTGAGGTCGGGGATGGTGCCGTTGTAGCCGCCCCCGCCGAACATCAGCGCCTTGCCGTTCCAGCCGTACGGCAGGGCCACGCGCATCTTGATGGCGGCCGCGGCCGGATCGACGGGAAGGATGTCGGCGTCGGCCTGGCAGTACGTGATCGTCTCGCCGCTGACGACGCCGGTCCTGACCGCGGCCGACGTGACGCGGCCGCCGGTGGTCGGCAGGCTCATGGCCGACGCCGGGATCTCCGTGCCGTCCAGCCCGCCGCACACGGGTGCCGTCGCCGGCCGACCGGCCCCGGGTGGGCTCGTGGCGGTGACAGCCTCCGCCCCGAGGACGTGACTCGTCCCTACCAGCAGAACCATGGACGCCAGCACGCCGAACCGGCGAACCGCCGTGCTTCTTGCGGATGTTCTCCTCACGATGACCTCTTCCATGAAGTCGGGCGCACGCAGGGATGCCGGACGGGACGGCACGGGGAACCGCCGCAGGCACAGGCAGGGTGGGTCCCGGTCGGACGCCGCGTCGGCGAGCGGCATTGCCGTACGGGTCGCCTTCGTCGACAGCGCGCAGCGGTGATGACGGTGAGATTAAGGCGCCGTTACGCTGTGGCTGAGGTGTACGTCACCCACACCTCGCCCCGTTCCGGTGGGACTTTCTCCCACCCGCCCGCAGGGGGATGACACTGTGGTCAGCGAACCCGGCACCGAGACGGAGACGTTTTCGCTCGTGCGCCGACAGCGCGAACTGGCGTCGTTGTACGCGACGGCCAAGTCCCTCACCGCGCTGGGCGAGTTGGACGAGGTGCTGCGCTCGATCGTCCACCATGCCCACGAGCTGATCGGCACCGACTTCACCTACCTCTCCCTGGTCGGTGCGGACGGCAGACTGTCGGCCAGGGCGTCGGAGGGAACGGTCTCCGCCTCCTTCCTCGCGGCGGGCATCCCGGCCGGAGCGGGGCTCGGCGGCAAGGTGCTCGCCTCCCGGAGCCCGCACTGGGTGAGCAACTACGCGGCCGCGACGCTGATCGAGCACGACCCGGAGTTCGACCGCCTGGTCGCGGCCGAGGAGCTGGTCGCGCTTCTCGGTGTGCCCCTGGTCATCCGGGGTGAGGCAGTGGGCGCGCTGTTCGCCGCGGACCGCTCCGAGCGGTCGTTCCAGGCCGACGAGGCAGCGCTGCTGAGCGCGTTCGCGGACCACGCCGCCGTCGCTCTCGACAACGCCCGCCTCTACGAGGCGAGCCGGACCGCCCTGCGGGAGCTGCGTGTCGCGTACGGGCGGATCGAACAGCACATGGCCGTGATGCAGCGGGCGCAGGAGATCCACGAAGCCCTGACCGGTGTGGTGCTGGAGGGCGGCGCCCCGGACGACGTCGCGCAGCTCCTCGCGGATCGGCTCGGCGGCAGCGTCACACTCCTGGACCGGTCCGGCACCGTTCTCGTCCACCGGGACTCGACGTCGAGTCCGTGCAGAGCTCCTGCGGGGACGGCCCTGGCGGATGCCGTCGAGCAGGCGTGCCGTACGGGTCGCTGCGCGATCTCGGCGGACGCCGACGGCACCACCGTCCACAGTGTGGCTTCCGTCCAGGCGGGCGACCACCGCCTCGGTGCGCTGGCATGGAGCCGGACCACAGTCGCCGGCGGCGGCGCCCCGGACGACACGGATCTGCGGACCCTGGAACGGGCCACCCACATACTCGGCCTGCTGACCCTCAAGGAGCGGGCCGTGGCCGAGGCGGGCGAGCGGCTCAGCGGGGAGCTGCTGACCGAGCTCATGACGGGAAGCCCCGGGATCAGCCCCGCCCAGCGCGCCCGTGCCCGGGCCCGCGGCATCGATCCGGACCGTCTGGACCTCGTCCTCGTCGCGGACTCCCCCGCGGTGTCCTCGGCCGACCTCCTGCGTCACCTGCACGACATCGCCCGGGACTGCTCCGGACTGGCCGGCGAACATCTGGGGAGGGCCACGCTGATCCTCCACAGCACGGAGGACGACCGGACCGTCGAGGACGTCCACCGTCGTCTGCGTCGCGCGCTCGGCGCCCCCGTCATCGTCGTCGGCGAACGGGTGCCCCGCCACGACTGGTCACGCGCCTTCTCCCTGGCCGGCCGCTGCGCCGCCGTGGTGCGGGCGCTGGATCACACCGACCTGGGCACCACCACGGGCCGCTACGCCCTCTACGCCATGGTCTTCGACCCCGACCGGGTCCACGAACTGGACCGGTTCGTCTCCGGCTCGATAGGGCCGCTCCTCGACTACGACCGCCGCCGCGGCACCGAGCTCGTCGAGACGCTCGGCACGTACTACGAACACCGTGCCAACGTCGCGGCGACCGCTCGCGCGCTGTACGTGCACGTCAATACGCTGGTCAAGCGACTGGACCGGGTCGCGAACGTACTCGGCCTCGACTGGCGCCAGGAGAACGACCTGGAGCTGCGGCTCGGGCTGCGGCTGCACCGGCTCAGGACGCTCGCGAACACCCCGCCGTGATTCCCGCGCCGCCCGTGTGCGGCCCGTAGCTCAGACGCCCCTTGTCGACTCCCGCAGCGTGCTCTTGGAGAACTTGCCGGTGCCCGTCCGGGGCAGGCTGTCCATGAAGACGATCTCGTCGGGCAGCCACCATTTGGCGACCAAGGGCGTGATGTGCCGCAGCAGGGCTTCGGCAGTAGCGGCACCGCCATCACGCAGGACGACGTAGGCGACGGGGCGCTCCGTCCACCGCGGGTCCGGGCGGGCGATCACGGCGACTTCGACGACGTCGGGGTGCGAGGCGATGGCGGCTTCCAGTTCGACCGACGAGATCCACTCGCCTCCGGACTTGATCAGGTCCTTCATCCGGTCCACGAGCCGCAGATAGCCGTCGGTGTCGACGGTGGCCAGATCGCCGGTGCGCAGCCAGCCGTCACTGGTGAAGCTGTCGCCCGCTTCCGCGCGGAAGTAGCCGCCCGCGACCCAGGGACCCGCCACCTCCAGCTCGCCCACCGCCCGTCCGTCGCGCGGCAGTTCGCGGCGTGTCTCGACATCGACGATCCGCAGGTTCACGAGAGGCAACGGCTGGCCCTGGGCGGAGCGCACGGCCACCTTCTCCTCCTCGGTCGCCTCCTCGTGCTGGGTGCGCGTGCCTCCGATGGCCCCGATGGGGCTCACCTCGGTCATCCCCCACGAGTGGGTGATGGGTACGCCGATGGCGGCGCGGTACGTCTCGGACAGGGACGGGGGGACGGCGGACCCGCCGCCGAGCAGGAACCGCGTGGCGCTCAGGTCGAAGGCGCGCAGCTCGGGGACCAGGCTGGTCCACACCGTGGGAACGGCACCGGCGACGGTCACCCTCTCGGCTTCCATCAACTGCAGCAGGTGAACCGGTTCCGCGGAGCTGCCGGGAAGGACGAGGGAGGCGCCCGTCAGCATGGCGCTGTACGGAAGACCCCAGGCGTTGGCGTGGAAGAACGGCACGATCGGCATCACCACGTCGCTCTCGCTGAGGCCGACGAACCCGGCCGCGAGCGTCCCGAGGCAGTGCAGCACCGTCGAACGGTGGCTGTAGAGCACGCCCTTGGGCGGTCCGGTCGTGCCGGAGGTGTAGCACAGCCCGGAGGCGAGGTGCTCGTCCGCGAGCGTGAAGGTCTCCTCGAACGAGCCCCTGAACGGTTCGGCACCGAGGACCAGTTCGTCGTAGTCCAGGACGCGCGGGTCCGACGGGACGGGCGTGTCGCTGCCGTCGGGCAGCACCACCCAGTACCGCACCCGGGGCAGCCGGCCGGCGCTCGGCCAGATCCGCGGGAGCAGCCCGCGCTCGACGAACACCACGTCGTCCCCGGCGTGGTCGACGATGTACTCGAGGTGGACCGCCGAGAGCCGGATGTTGATGGTGTGCAGCACCCGCTTGGCGGCCGGCACCGCGAGATACAGCTCAAGGTGCCGTCGGCTGTTGCTCGCGAACGTACCGACCCGGGCGCCGACCGGGACATCGAGCGCCGCCAGCGCGGTGGCGAGGCGCCGGGCGCGATCGGTCACCTCGGCGTACGTGAGCAGCTCGGTGCCGGCCGTGGCGACCTGCTTGTGCGCGTAGAGCCGTTCGGCTCGTTCGAGGACGTGGGCGAGGGTGAGCGGCCGTGGCTGCATCAGTCCGTCCATGACGTCTCCGGGGTGGGGGTGGCCATCGTGAAGCGCGGTGGTTGACAAGGGAGGTGCCCAATCCATGAGTGTCTTCCGACTTGGATTCCGTCGGGTGCCGCTGGTCACTTTAGGAACGGCCAGGGAGCGAAAAGAGGTGAGACGCCCACACTCCTTGCGTCTCCTCGGCAGCGGTTCCCCACACCTACCGGCGGCCGCAGACATTGGGCACGACTTGACGCGAACACTGGTCGTGACGAGGGAAAACACCGGCCACGCCGCGCCGGCGCCCGTCGCCCGCGCATGGGACCTCCCCGGAGGCCACTGGCGCCTCTGGGCCTCCGCTCTGACCCGCGAGGTCAGGCCCTGAGCCTCGTCGATGTCCCAACGCCGGGTCGGATCATCCACTTCATCGGGCCCGGCGCGGTTTCGGAGTAGGCCACGCTCGAGGCAGGGCGGCACAGTGTGCCCTGGCGACACGATCGAGGCGCAGCTTCCCAGCGGTCCGCACCGGGCCCTGGACCGCGTCTGACGGGTTCACATGGGTGGGTGTAGCGCCTCCCTCTCGAACGACTCACGACCGGCACCGGTACGACGGTTGTTCCGGCGGGGCCGAAGGAGGCAGCAAGCCCTGAGTAGGGTGGCCTCATGTACACACGGGGGCGCAGGCTCAAGTTCGTCATGGTGTCCGGGGTGGTCGTGCTGGCCCTGACCGGGTTCTCGTCGAGTCGGGGGCACGGGAGCGGGAGCCATCACAGCAGCGGTGGTGGATGCAGCAACTCCAGTCAGGATCACGACAGTTCGTCCGTCTCGGGCAGTGGTGGCTCGTACGGCACCAGCACGCCCGACAGGGACAGCGGCAGCGGTACGTACCGGTCACGGCCCACCACCCGCTCCTCCCCCACGGCGTCCGCTTCGCCCCTGAGGGACGGCACCGCCGTGCTCAAGCACTGTGCGGACGCGGATGATCCCTACACGACCGTCGAGGTCCGGAATCCGAACGCGCGGGACGCGATCTTCACCGTGAAGGTCGGTTTCCGGGATGAGAGCGGGTTCAAGATGGCCGAGACCACCGACCAGGTGCCGGTGCCGGCGAAGGGCACGGCAACCCACCGCGTGTTCGGCGGCCGCGCGGGAGACGTCTCCCGGATCAGCCACTGTGACGTGCAGCGGCGGGCCGACGCCGACGAGTGACAGGTTTCTCCGGAGACCGGTACAACCATCCGTATGCGTCGCCAGTCAGACCAGTCAGGAGCAACGAGCTCCTACAGCCACAAGGGGGAAATATGCGATTCAACCGTACTGCCCTCACTGTCGGTGCTCTGGCCGCGCTCGCGCTCGGGGCCGGCACCGCGTTGGCCGCGCCGGCGTCCGCCGCGCCCAACACCACTCCGCAGAAGGTCTGCGGGAGCAGCTACCGCACCGTCAACTCCGCGGCCGTCGGCTCGCTCGGGACCGTCTACCTGACCTACAACGCGTCCAACGGCAAGAACTGTGTGACCACCATCCGCAACAGCCCCGGCACCGCGGTCGACATGTCGGCCTGGCTCTACGTCGCCGACACCGACCAGGGTGACGACGACTACGGCAGCTTCACCTCGTACGCCGGTCCGACCTACGTCTACGGCAAGGGCCACTGCGTCGACTGGGGCGGCCAGATCAAGAACGTGTACGTGCAGATCTCCGGCTCCAACTGCGCGTCCCTGAAGGAGAAGCGGGTCACCTACACCCGCTGATCCGCGGCAACGCAACGCACGATGACGACTCGCTCTGGCGGAGGCTTCACGCTCCCGCCAGAGCGAGTCCTCGTGTGGTGACCGTCAGCACTTCTCGCGCAGGGAGTGCAGGTACGCGCTCGAGCGGCGGGCGAAGCTCAGGGAGTCCGGCGGGCTGTCGTGCTCGGTCTGCCAGTGGTGGGCCTGGCGTTGGCCCCGCAGGTGGGTGACGGCGGAGATGAAACGCTGGTAGTCGATGTCGCCGTCGCCGACGTCCGTCATGCGATAGCCGAACTCGTTCGTGGGGTCGCTCACGCCGTCCTTGACGTGGAAGAGCGGGTAGCGGTGGGGGCGGGCGAGGACGTAGTCCAGCGGGTCGAAGGGCGCGGGGGTGCCGTCGGGACGCTTGGAGAAGCGGAACTGGCCCGCGTAGGCCCAGTAGATGTCCATTTCGAGGTAGACGAGGTCGGGGTCGGTTTCCGCCAGCAGGACGTCGTAGAGGCGGATCTTGGGGTTGTCGGCGGCGAAGGCGAACTCGTCCGAGTGGTTGTGCTGGTAGAACTTCATGCCGCGCGCCCTGGCCGCCGCCCCGTAGGTGTTGAACTCCTCGGCGGCCCGTTTCCATCCGTCGACGGTCGAGCCGTAGCGGAACGGTCCGGAGGCGGTGCCGATGTGCTTGAGGCCTAGGGCCTGGGCGTCGTCGAGGACCTTCTCGAGGTTCTGGGCGAAGGTGTAGGCGTTCGGGTCGTCGGAGTAGTAGCCGACGTGGCTGCCGATCGGCGTGAGGCCGTGTTCCCCGGCCAGCCGCCTGAGGCGCGGCAGGGTGATGGGGCCGGCCGAGCCCTGGGTGTAGCCGGCGAACTCGATCTCGTCGTACCCGTACTTCTCCAGTTCGGCGAAGACGGGGGCGAAGCCGAGGGTGCCGACCTTGTCGCGCAGGCTGTAGAGCTGGATGCCGAGGCGGCCGGGGGGCAGAACGGGACGGCCCCGGCGGCCCGCGGGCGCGGGCGCGGTGGTGGCGGCCGAGGCGGGGCCGGCTGTACCCAGCAGGGCGGCCGCCGTGGCGCCCGCGGCGACGCCCAGCATGCCCCTTCTGGTCAGTCGATGGGTCAGTTCGGGGTCATTGTGCGAGATGCGGCTCATGCGGGAACTCCGGGGTGTGAGAGGGCGTTGTCAGTGGTGGGTGCTTCACTGGGGACCAGGCACACGAGACGGGTGCCATGAGGGCTCGTCAGGTGAGGCCGGCGAGTCGGAGCAGGAGTGATTTCACATCGGTGGCCGCGACGCGGCCACCGACGGCACGGGGGGTGGAGCAGATGAGGAGCGGACCGTCGTCGTCGCTCGCGGGAAGGCGACCGTGGCTGCCCCGAATAGGTGACGGGTCCAGGGGTACGACCGCCATGCGGTAGCGCAGGCCGAGCTTCTTGCGGGCCAGCGCGGCCGCCGCCTTGACCTTGACGTAGGGGTCGTGGGGGTCCATGAAGAGTTCGACCGGGTCGTAGCCGGGTTTGCGGTGGATCTCGACGAGCCGTGCGAAGTCGGGTGCGCGGGCGTCGTCGAGCCAGTAGTAGTACGTGAACCAGGCGTCGGGTTCCGCCACGGCGACGAGTTCGCC
>NZ_MUNH01000173.1:0-2206 GCF_002154615.1 Streptomyces recifensis | reverse complement strand
CCACCGCCGCGCCGGCCGCCGCGACCGCCACCTGGGACACCGACCGCGCCGCCACCGCCTACGCCGCCAACCCCGCCGCCGTCACCGCCTCCGGCAGCGAGAACGCCGGCACCGCCGCCGCGCTCGCCTTCGACGGCAACGGCGCCACCCGCTGGTCCAGCAACTTCGCCGACGACGCCTGGATCCGCGTCGACCTCGGCAGCACGATCCGCGTCGACCGCGTGGTCCTCGACTGGGAGGCCGCGTACGGCAAGAGATACGTGCTGGAGGTCTCCCGCAACGGCACCGACTGGACGCCGTTCTACACCGAGACCGCGGGCACCGGCGGCTCCGTCACCGCGCACACCTACCCGCAGGAGGTGACCGGCCGCTACGTCCGCCTGCGCGGCCTCGAACGGGTCACGCCGTACGGGTACTCGCTGTACTCCTTCAAGGTCTACGGGGGTGAGCCCGCGGCCGCCTCCACCACCCGCACCAACCTCGCGCTCAACCATCCCGCGTACTCCAACCTCTACCAGCACGCCGGGAACTCACCGGCATTCGTCACCGACGGCGGCTGGCCCGCGGGCCTGAAGGGCGACAGCACCCGTTGGTCCAGCGACTGGAACGCCGACCGGTGGGTGTCGGTCGACCTCGGCGCGACCTCCACCATCTCCTCCGTCGACCTGTACTGGGAGTCGGCCTACGCCGTCGACTACCTGCTCCAGGTCTCCGACGACAACCGCACCTGGCGCACCGTGTACCAGCCGTCCGCCGCCGAGGTCTCGGCCCGCCGCGCCAACGTGCAGGCGCCCGGCGACGCGGCCGGACTGCACGACACGGTCACCCTCCCGACCCCGGCCACCGGGCGCTACGTCCGCATGCTCGGCAAGGAGCGCCGTTCCTTCTACAACCCGGCGCCCTACACCGCGCAATTCGGCTACTCGCTCTATGAGTTCCAGGTCTGGGGCACCGGCGGCAGCGCCTCCGCGTCCTACCCGGCGCTGCCCGGCGAGCAGTCCGGCACCTACCAGACCACGTTCTTCGACGACTTCACCGGTACCGCCCTCGACCGCTCCAAGTGGCGCGTGGTGCGCACCGGTTCCGAGATGGGATCCGTCAACGGCGAGTCCCAGGCGTACGTCGACTCCACCGACAACATCCGTACCGAGAACGGCGAGCTGATCCTCCGGGCGAAGTACTGCAAGGGCTGCACCAAGGCGGGCGGCGGCACCTACGACTTCACCTCCGGCCGCATCGACACCAACACCAAGTTCGATTTCGGCTACGGCAAGGTGAGCGCCCGGATGAAGCTGCCGGTCGGCGACGGGTTCTGGCCCGCCTTCTGGCTGCTGGGCAGCAACGTGGACGACCCGTCCGTCTCCTGGCCCGCGTCCGGCGAGACCGACATCATGGAGAACATCGGCTACGGCGACTGGACCAGCTCCGCGCTGCACGGCCCCGGTTACTCGGCGGACGGCAACATCGGCGCCCGCCAGACCTACCCGAACGGCGGCCGCGCCGACCAGTGGCACACGTACGCCGTGGAGTGGACGCCGACCGCGATGCGGTTCTACGTCGACGACCGCCTGGTCCAGGAGACGACCCGCAACAAGCTGGAGTCGACGCGCGGGCAGTGGGTGTTCGACCACAACCAGTACGTCATCCTGAACCTCGCCCTGGGCGGCGCCTACCCGGCCGGCTGGAACCAGGTCACCTCGCCGTACTGGGGGCTGCCGCAGTCCAGCGTGGACCGGATCGCCGGCGGGGGAGTGCAGGCGGAGGTGGACTGGGTGCGCGTGGAACAGAAGCGGTAGCCGTCGGCGGATACTCTTCCGGCGCAGGCCGGTTCCGTGACCCCGCGCATGGAGGAGTGTCCCGTGCGGATCGACACCAGCAAGCCCCATCCCGCCCGCGTCTACGACTGGCTGCTGGGCGGGAAGGACAACTATCCGGTCGACCAGCGGGTGGGCGCGGCGCTGCCCGAGCAGTCCCGGCGCAGCGCCGCCCGCAACCGGGAGTTCATGCACCGTGCCGCCGCATGGCTGGCGGCGCGGGGCGTCGACCAGTTCCTCGACATCGCCCGTGCACGCCTGGACTTCGACCGCCCCGTAGCCCTCTCTCTCATCGCCCTGATGCACTTCCTCCCCGACCCCGAGGACCCCTACGCCCTGACCCGCACCCTCCTGTCGGCCCTCCCCTCCGGCAGCTACCTGGTCCTCTCCCA